>QHNF01000387.1 GCA_003218345.1 Verrucomicrobiota bacterium
CGCTTCATTTCTATTTCAGTTTCGAATCGGCGCATCAGGGCTTTTTCAGCGCCCGGCACGATCAGCCCATCGAGTCGCTTGCCCCACAATCCGCGCAGCAACTCCAAGCGCGAAAGCTCAGATGTATGGATCACTTCACCGGGCTCTTCGATTAAGGCGGAAAAAAATCCCGAGTCGTCCTCTTTTACAAAGAGCTTCAGCAAAACCGAAGTGTCCCAGTACCTCATTAAACGCGTTCTTCACGGCCTTCTGAAATAATTTCTTCCGTTGTGCGTCCGCTTTTTCCCGTGCTGTATTTGCGCCGCAGTGCGGCCAACTCACGCGCCCATTTGCGATTATCGCTGTGCGATCTCTTGGCAGGTTGAGTCAAGCGCGCCTGCACTTTCCCATGGACCGTAATGAGAACTTCCTCGCCGTTAGCAGCTAGCTTTACCATCTGTGAAAGCTTTGCCTTCGTCTCTCGCAACGTTGCAATCATGTAGTCACTGTAGTCACACTCGACGCATCCGCAACTTTGCTAACCCCTCCGTGGCCTTCGTTTTTTAGCGCGCCGGCGATAAGCTGCTCGCGATGAGTTCATCGAATCCTGGAATATCAAGTTCCAAATAGAAGCCTTCGATCCCGGCGAGGCAACATTCGACATCACACGCGAGCAACTCGGAATCTTTGGTGGCGAACTCCTCGTTAGGCAGCATCGTTGCCGGTTCGCCTGCGCGATCGACAATCAATCCGCCTGAGTGGGTTTCGACCGCACGGCGAATTTGCGGCCATTTCGCGGTGTCGATCCAAATGCGGCCATTTTTCACAGAAAGCATGGTGGCCGATGGGTCCTTCACGAACTTCGGCACACGCGGAGTGCGCGGTTTCCATCTTCTGGCATCCGCAGGCGCAACGAGTTCGGCAAAGCGTGCGGCGATCGTGGCCGGCGCGTCGTTTTTGCGATAACCTTCCACCGGCGCGCGGAGAAGTTTGGACATTCGTCGCAAAATGTCCACGGCGCGATCCTCTGTGTTGCCGCCTAACCGAATCACCGCTGGAATATCCAGATCGAGTTCCCAAAATGCTTTGGCCAGTCCATATGCAGACCAATATTGTTCCTGGCTCGCGACGCCAGAGCCGGAGCCGAAATATCCGACCAGGTCAGGTTGCGCCAAAATAATTCGCGCGGCGCGATACACTTTAGACGCCGACGGATTACCACTGGTATCGGTAAAATTGGCGATGGTGAATCCGGCGTTGACGATGGCGTCCATCGACATCATCGATCCGCCGCCGCCAGCGCCGTGAAAACCGACCAGACCTTTGGAACCTTTCGGCGCCTCCGTGGCCAATTGGGCGAAATAAAATGTGCCGCGGTGATCGTTTTGTTCGACGGCGTAAGCCACGCGTTCAAGAGCAGTGGGCGGGTGATCGAATTCTCTCGCAATTTCAATGCCGAGATCGGGATGCCGCACCACGGCGTAATCATCAATTGTGATGCGGCAATCGGCCGCGACGACCTCACCGTCTTTGGTGAGCACCAGCGGATTGATTTCGAGTGACCGCGCTTCAACGCTGCGCGCGGCGGTAAATAATTTTCGAATGGACTCGGCGAGCTGCGCCGCTAGCGCGGGCGAGAGTCCGCACGAACCAACGGCTTCGTTCAGTGCCGATTCCAGCGGTCCGCGATTCACATCGCAGGGAATGCGTCGCGTCGAAGTGGCGCGTTCTTCGATTCCAGTGCCGCCTCCAGCGGCGAAGATGATCACCGGCGCGCGAGCGGCGTCATCGATCGCGAAGGAAAGAAAAAACTCCCGGTCGATATCGATTTTCTCCTCGACCAGCACGGCTTCGACTGGAAATTGTCCGACTTTCATCGACAGCATCCGCGTCGCGTGCACGCGAACTTCATCTGGTTTTTTGGCGTAGGCCACACCGCCAATGCCCGCGCGCCCGGTAGTCCAAACTTGGATCTTGATGACGACTTCGCCGCCAAGTTCTTTGGCCGTAGCCATGGCTTCATCAGTGGTCGAGGCAACGCGGCCGCGGGGAATTTTGAATCCGTTGGCGGCAAGAATGGCTTTGCCCTGATATTCGTGAAGTCGCGCCATGAAGTTGAGCGTAGCGAAATTTCAGGGTAGCGCACGCGTCGCGCGTGCTGGCGATTGCGTACTCGCGATCGCGAACTTTTCTTAATGCTTCCACATGTGCCGCGAACGATAGTCAAACAAAGTTCATTTCGGCGCGATGCCGACACCGGCACGCGACACGCGTGCGCTACCCGGTCGAGCCTATCCGCCGACGGCCTGGTAGTGACCGAGGCCGCGTTTCCACATGTAGTTTGCCCAGGCCCATGCGAACAATAGCCAGCCGGTTTGGATCACCAGCGCTTGCAGAAGATCAGGTCCTTTTAATCGGCCAAGAAAGATCGCGATTGGACAAAACAGTTCGTAGTAGAACGGCAGCCATTTCATCACGGCCTGGACGGCAGACGGCATGATGTCGATGGGAAACATCTGGCCACCGAGGAAGTATTCGAACGAATAAACGATAAAAACGATGGTGGAGATTTCCAGAATCC
>QHNF01000388.1 GCA_003218345.1 Verrucomicrobiota bacterium
TGCTACCGTCGCAGCTTTACCTTGATCGCTCGCACTGCCCACGTCCTCACGCCAGCTACCTAGCTGCTTTGCCGGCCATGTCGTTGACTCGCGATCTCCCGATCCGCTCGGTCGATTCCCATCGACCAATGCAGTCCATCCGCCGGCTTCCCAGCACGGCGTATTCATCCCATTCGCTCAATTCAAGCGACGGGAACGACAGGTGCCTGCGGCCGGCATAACCATTCGGATCTATTCGAGCAGCTCCCTGAGATTTTGAAGCACGGCGTCTTCTTCGTCAGAGCGCGCGCCATCGGCGACAAAGAGCTCCTGGCACAGGTCCAATGCTTGTCCCTGCACTGCAGCGGTACCAAGCCTATCCCTTATCGAAGCCAGGAATCGATCTCTGTATCCCTGATTTTTCTCTCGCGTTCTGGTAAACTTCTTCCTTCTTATTTCTTACTTCTTACTTTGTTCATGCCCGCAGTCGGATACTTTCGGGTAACCGATTCGCTGCGTTCGAAGTTTCCGCAGTTCGTGGGCCCTTGAATCCTCTTCAGCTTTCGCTTCCAGCGCTTCAGCTCCCGGCTTCGGAAATGCCAAATAGCCTGCTCGCGAATGGAGCTGACGGGATCAGCGACATAGAAGGTAAAGCCGTGACAGGTAGCGGCGAGCAAGCGGGGACGCGAGCGAGTTTCAATGGAGCCGCGGGGACGCGAGCGACATAGATGGGCAAGCCAAGAGGCCGAAACGAGCGGAAGCGAATGAGTCAATCCCTTCGGAGTTTAGATCTGACTCTAACTTATACCCTCCTAAATCTCCTTGGCCCGCGATCACGAGATTGAGTCAGCGCGAATTTTCACCGGTCGGAGACGCTTGTCGGCTGAGGGTTGACATCATAGATCGCACCCCATTCGCCATGAGCGAGGGCGGTGCATTGCTGGCGCCATGGTGCGAGAGATTGCGGATAATGTCTCTGTTCGAGCTCGCCCCAGAACAGATAGCGAACGTGCAACTCATCCGCGATTTGGCGCCAGTCAGTTTGTCCTGAAAGCAGGACGTTTAGCTGGCGCAGTCGCGGACGATATTCAATACCGTGCGAATGCAAGTGACCCTCGAAGCCTTCGACCAACTTGCATCCGCTCAACAAGAGCGGGTGATTTAAACCGGGATAAGCGGCAAAGGTCTCGTTAACGGGCAAATCGCGAGTCGCAAGCTCAACATCATGCAGTTCCTGCCGGTTTACGATCGGCCAACCAGTGTGAGAAAGATCGATCCCGCCCCACAGCGAAACGAACCCGGAGAAGAAAAGCAGTATGCACAACGTTGCGCGGGCCAGACGTGGTAGCGGCTTCACGACATACTGCCAGAGAAATGGGAGAAGCGCTAGATACGACCAGACCATTATCTTTGTGTTGTCCCACTCCCAGGGCGCGAACATGACGATACAAGCGAGGAGAAAGAGAAAGATTGCCGGGATCACGAACGCGGCCGCGGTTCGGACACTGTTATCGCGCCAATCGCGCTTAATTAAACGAAACCGGAACCTCGAAACAGACCATCGCTTTCGCTCTGGCGATGCAAGGCGAAACTCGATTTTCCAAAAGATTAGCAGGACGAGGGCAGCCGTGCAGAGCGGAAGAACGCCGAAGTTTCCAAACCAGAACTCGACAAAACCGTCGTCCTCTTGGAGCCATCCGGGTTTGAGATGGATCACACGCGCCATCGATCCGCCGGGGAAAAAAAGGCCGGTGACCAGCGCGACAAAGATGGTGGCCGGAATGAAGGAAACACCAAGTAACTTCGCCACATGGAGACGAATACTGCGAGGGCCGATCACAAGCCAGTAACCCAGTAAGGCTGAGAACCAGATGAAGGCATGCACATTGAAGAGCGTTAACGTCGAGAACAGCACTGCCTCGATCGACAGAGGTAGCACCGATGTTGTTTTGCCTAAACAACGCGCGCGCCAGCTGCACAGCAGGAACAGACCCGCGGGAATTGCATAGAGCAACCCACGCTGAGTGATGAACATGGCCAGAGCGATGTTTTTCCAAGCCTCATAGAACTGATAGTCGCAGATTGCGAATGGAAAATGCTCAGTATGCAAAAACTCGCGAAAGCTGTCCCACAAATCACTGAAGAAGGAAAAGCCCGCCGTGCCGCCGCTGAAAAGAAATCCCGCGAGCGCGAAGCCTTTGCCCCATTGATAAAGCGCGACGCAGGTGATGAGCGAGGCCATCAGTCCGAGACCGGTAAGACTGAAGATT
>QHNF01000405.1 GCA_003218345.1 Verrucomicrobiota bacterium
CCAACATGTGTCCCTTGGGATTGGTAAGTGACGTGCGTTCCACTGATATCGACCATTAGCACGTTCATACGCTTCGCCTGGCAGCCACCGGCTGTTTCCCGCGCCATTTCCAGTTCCGAATTTCCGGCAGGTCTTGACCGTATTGGTCGATGTATTCTTTGTGCTCGATCAGTTTGTCTTGCAGCATCTGTTTCAAGTACGCAGCTTTGGCGCTCAACTGGGGCACGCGCTCCACGGCGTGTTGCACGAGGTGGAAGCGGTCGAGGCCGTTGAGCACCGTCATATCAAAAGGCGTGGTGATCGTGCCTTCCTCCATGTAGCCGCGTACGTGCAGGTTGTGGTGGTTTGTGCGCTTGTAAGTCAGCCCGTGGATCAGCGAGGGGTAACCGTGAAACGCAAAGATGACCGGTTTGTCCTTGGTGAACAACGAATCGAAATCCGCGTCGCTCAATCCGTGTGGGTGCACGGTGGCGGGCTGGAGTTTCATCAGATCCACGACGTTAACCACGCGAATTTTCAAGTCCGACAGGTGCTCGCGGAGAATAGAAACAGCAGCCAGCGTTTCCAGCGTCGGCACGTCGCCGGCGCAGGCCATCACCACATCCGGCTCCGCGCCTTGATCGTTGCTGGCCCAGCCCCAGATGCCGACGCCTTTGGTGCAATGCGCGACGGCGGCATTCATGTCGAGCCATTGCGGCGCCGGATGTTTGCCGGCTACGACCACATTGGCGTAATGCCGGCTGTGCAGGCAATGGTCCATCACCGACAGCAAGCAGTTTGCATCCGGCGGCAGATAAACGCGCGCGATGGCCGCTTTCTTGTTTACGACGTGATCAATGAAGCCGGGATCCTGGTGCGTAAACCCGTTGTGGTCCTGCCGCCAGACGTGCGACGCAAGCAGGATGTTGAGCGAAGCGATCTTGCGCCGCCATGGCAGTGCCGCGGTCACCTTCAACCATTTGGCGTGTTGGTTGAACATCGAGTCCACGATGTGAATGAACGCTTCGTAACTGTTGAACAACCCGTGCCGGCCCGTCAGCAGATAACCCTCCAGCCAGCCCTCGCACTGGTGCTCACTTAGCATTTCCAGCACACGGCCGGCGGGCGCGAGGAACTCATCGGTCCTGATCGCGCGCGCGTCCCACTGGCGGTTCGTCGCCTCGAACACGGCGTTTAACCGGTTGGAGAGCGTTTCGTCCGGGCCGAAAATCCGGAAGTTCCGCTGCTCCCGGTTCTGTGTGATCACGTCCCGCAAAAATCGGGCGAGAACCGTCGTGTCTCCGGCCTCGACTGCGCCTGGCGCCGGTACTTTAATCGCGTAATCGCGGAAGTCCGGCATCCGCAAGTCGCGCAATAACTCACCGCCGTTGGTGTGCGGATTTGCGCTCATCCGGCGCTGGCCTTTCGGCGCGAGTTCTGCGAGCTCCGATTTGAGCCGGCCCCATTTGTCGAAGAGTTCGTGCGGCCGATAAGTCTTCAACCATTTCTCCAGTTGCTTGAGATGCTTGGGATTCTTGGCCGGGTCGGACAACGGAACCTGGTGGGAGCGGAACGTGCCCTCGACCGGCTCGCCGTCAACGACCCTAGGGCCGGTCCAGCCTTTTGGCGAGTTGAGCACGATCATCGGCCAACGCGGGCGCGTGGCATCGCCGCTGCTGCGGGCGTGGCGTTGAATGCGATGAATCTCGGCGATGATCTTATCGAGCGTAGCCGCCATCATTTGGTGCATCCTTACCGGTTCGTGTCCTTCGACGAAGTGCGGCGTCCAACCGTAGCCGCGCAGCAATTGCTCCAATTCCTCATGCTCAATCCGCGCGAGGACGGTAGGGTTCGCAATCTTGTAGCCGTTGAGATGCAGAATCGGCAGGACGGCGCCGTCGGTAATGGGATACAGAAACTTGTTGGAATGCCACGCTGTCGCCAACGGCCCGGTCTCGGCTTCGCCGTCTCCGATGACG
>QHNF01000390.1 GCA_003218345.1 Verrucomicrobiota bacterium
TCGACGCTCAGCGAATACTCGATCAGGTAGCCGGTAAAAAAATCGATGCCATGATGCGGACCTTTTAGGCGCCACACGAGCGCGTTAAATCCGAGTGATATGAGCACCCATGAAACGGTCCTCCGCGCCGCCGCGCGAATACTCAGTTCCCGATCGCGAAGCTTGAAAGTGAAGAGGTCGATTCCAATTGCAATGAAGACGCCGATGTGAAAGGCGATCCAAAACCAAATGCTCGTGGTCACGGCGGGGAGGTTTTCA
>QHNF01000392.1 GCA_003218345.1 Verrucomicrobiota bacterium
CGCAGATTCCGCGCCTCTTGAGCGAAGCCGGACAACATGCCGAACTCCGGGCAATGCTAGAGCGGAGCATTCGCGAACATTCAGCCACGAGCGAGATGCTTGCCTGGCTGTGTAGCGAAAGAAAGGACTGGAGTGAACTCGTTACGCCGGATTTGCTTGGCGCGATATTAGCGGCCCTGGAACGCGAACAACACAACACTTCTGGACGGGCCGGCAAATTGTACCGCACACTGGCTGAAGATCGGCAATTGCTTGGGGACATTTTCAAGAAAGCCGACGTCGGTATTGCGCGCGATGCGATGCGACGGCTGCAACTAAGCCTGTTGTTCGACGAGCTAACGAAACGCTCGCTCCTGGCCCGGATCGTTAAAGTTTATCCAGAACTGGAAAGCATGATCACCGGCGGGCAAGCGCAGGAGAAGACTGCACAGCTAATTGTTTCGTGGAGCAGCTTGGAAAGACGCAAAATCGAATACGAGGAGCTGGTAAAAACAAAAATTCCAGAGAACACCAAGGAGATCGCGCTCGCCAGGTCGTATGGCGATCTGAGCGAGAATTTTGAATTCAAAGCAGCCAAGCAAATGCAAAGCGTGCTGATGCGACGCAAAGCCGAGCTCGAACAAATGCTGCACAACGCACGCGGGACTTCATTTGAAAACGTCGATACGTCGCGTGTTTCGATCGGCACAATCGTCACGCTGCGCAGCTCGGAGACGAACAAGGAAGAAACCTACACCATTCTCGGCGCGTGGGACGGCGACCCCGACCGCCACATTATTTCGTATCAGACTGCGATTGGCCAGGCGCTGCTCGGTCACAAAATCGGTGAGACTGTCTCCCTAAACACGGAGCACGGCACGGCCCAATTTACGATTGTTTCAATCCAGTCCGCGGCGCCGGATCAGACCGCGCCTCCCCCTACTCTTCCCACGGAATCTGTCGTTGAAACGGCAATGGCCGAATAGCCTTGGATCATTCGTCTGTTTTTGTGGATTGAAATTATCAGGGTTGCGTGTGCAAATCTTTGAGAGATGCGTGTCGCGCGAAAAACTGTTCGGCAAGCTGCCCAAAAGGACAGGCTGCCAGCCTGTGCTCCCCGGATGTCGACCGTCTGCGCCTACATCAGCAATTCGTAGGAGAGGACACTCAGGCAATAAATTGCCGCGGTTTCCACTCGCAGGATGATTGGGCCAAGCGTAATTGGCTGGCACCCGTGGCCACGCGCGAGCGCAAGTTCGGCAGGCGTGAAATCGCCTTCAGGCCCAATAAGCATCAATACGCTCCGAGGACGATGCTGATGTCGACTCGAATAATCTGCGAGAATCTTCTTTAGATGCTGCGCGCCCGGCTGAAGCGACCCGATTAGTTGTAGATCAAATGATTCCTCGGCCGCTGCGGAAAATAATTCCGCCAGTTTTCTGGGCGCATGCACGCGCGGCAGCCAGTTTTGACCGCATTGCTTGGCCGCTTCGATTGCGATTTGCTGCCATTTCAACTGCTTCTGCGCGGCGC
>QHNF01000391.1 GCA_003218345.1 Verrucomicrobiota bacterium
CGAGCGCGAGCCCTGTTCTCAAGTAAATGAATCGATCCATCAAGCGGGCCACCAGAAAATAGAGCGATCGCAGACCGAGGACCGCACAAATATTGGAAGTATAGGCAATAAATGGATCACGCGTGATAGCGAAGACCGCGGGAATCGAATCGACCGCAAAGAGCAGGTCCGTCAGCTCGATGACGATCATGGTCAGGGCGAGCGGGGTCAACATCCAGCGGC
>QHNF01000050.1 GCA_003218345.1 Verrucomicrobiota bacterium
AGCGCGGAAGAAGACGTGGTCCGTCAGATACTATCGAATCAAATGGCGGAGATTCAGGTTGCGCAAGGGGTGCCGGACGCTGCCAAGGAATTCAAGGTCGACAGTGTTAATGGAGTGGTAAAGGTGATCCAGAAAAGCGTCCTCATCGAACTGACTGAACCCGACAATACCATCCTCGATGGGATCAATCTTGTGACGTTGACTGCTCAATGGCAACAAGGCGGTATTTCGCAGTCAAAACAGATCAAGTTTTATGTTTACCGGCCCGGATAACTGCAGATTACAAATCCGAAATTCTTATCGCGGTTTTACGTTGCTCGAGATCATGCTGGCGGTGGCGATCCTCGGAATGATGGCGCTGGCAATTTTTCGCTTTGTACAATCGAACATGACGTCACTGCGCCTCTCATCTGACATAGCCGCAACACACGCGCAGTATGGCGGGCTGCGCGATCTCCTGACGGCGGAGTGGCAAGACCTCAGCCCGACGCGTGGCAGGATGATAGGAGAGCCATTCAAATTAAACGATCGCGAGCGCGATGTGATAAGTTGGAATTGCAGCGCCGGCCTTGGACTGCTTACCCGCTATGCGCCAGGCGATTTTACAGTTACGCTTCGGTTGCAACCGGAAAACGAAAAGAGCAACCGACTTGATCTCGGCTTATTGCGAAAGCCAAAGGATGATTCCGACATCGGAGAGGGACACGAGACTTGGGTGCCATTGATCAAAAATGTGAGTAGCCTGCAAATCAGTTATTTCAATCCGCAGTCGAATGTTTGGGTCGATCGATGGCCAGGTGGGTTGCTGCCTCGGCTTGTGAAGATAACCGTGGGACGCACTGATGCAGCTGTGCCGTGGGAGGCAGTTATTCCACTGAAACGAACGCCGTATTGAGCGATCCGGATCCTATGAAGAGGCCTTCTGCAAATTCGAAATCAAATGTCGGCGCTGCGCTGATGTTATCGCTCTGGGCACTATTTTTGCTCAGTGCAATGATTATCGCATGGGCGCTCGACATTGATTCGCGCCTTGCCTTTTCCGGTCATGCAAACCACGTGCTAGAAGCCGAAGCGATGGCATCTTCAGGCGCGGACGTTGCTTTGGCGGTGTTCAAACCCGACTCGCCAAACCTGCATGGAAAAATGGGCGACCGAGAAGGTTACGACGTCCAGATGACCGGTGAGTGTGGTCGCCTAAATTTGAACTTGCTGGCGCCGGGGGGAGTAGAGAACCAAGCGCTGGTGGAAATTCTGCGCCGATATCTCAATCTCAAAGGGGTAGAGCTCAACGATCTCGATACGATGATAGATTCTTTGCTCGATTGGGTGTCGCCCACCAAGGGACTTCATCACTTGAACGCGCCGCCGGAGAGCGACGATTACCATCCGTCGCACGCGGCGCTGACTTCTGTGGATGAGCTAAAGAAAATCTATGGCTGGGGAGAGTTTACTTCGAAGCCGGGTTGGGACGAAGATTTTACCGTCATCATCGGTAATTGTCAGCAGATCGATCTTGCCTGGGCATCGCGCGATGTGCTGCGCGCTTTGGGCATCGGAGACGATTTGGTCGATCGCTTCCTGCAACTGCGGCGTGGCCCGGACGGGATCGATGGAACGGCGGATGACTTTCAGTTCACGAAGTCGGCGACAACCGGCAGTGTTCCGCCTGAAATCCAGACTGCGCTTGGCCTCAAACCCGAACAATTTCAGCAGATTCAAAATTTGGTCACATTCAATTCGCCAGTCTTTCGGATTGTGAGCGTAGGAAAATCGGGTGACGTTACGCGCTCTGTGCAGATGATAGCATCGCAAGGAGGCTTAGGCGGCCGTCCTGCGGTGATGAGCTGGAAGGAGCTTTGATTTCGAGACTGGCATGCCATCCATTTTTATAATTCCGACCGCGCACGGCTGGAATTTTCTGCGCTCAGCCGAGCAAAACGGCTCCTGGAATGTACGCAAATTGCAAACATTGGAGGAAGCAGTGCCATTGCTCTCCGCGACTGATGATTTTGTCCTTGGCTTGCCCGTTACGGCCGTGCTTGCGCAGCGATTTCGTTTGCCGACCGTAGATCCGGCAGAATTTCCGGAAATGATCCGGATCCAGATCGAGAAGGTGTTGCCATTTTCGGCCGAGGAAGTCACTACCGACTTCGAATTGATCGAGCAAAACGAGAGCGAAAGCGTGGTCTCAGCCATCGCGATTAGAAACGAGCAACTTGCTGAAATGGCTTCTCCGCTATTGGAGCGCGGTTGCATCCCGCGACAAGTCACCGTCTATGCCGCGCAGCGCGCCAGCACCCATGCCCCTAAAGGAAACGCTGTTCTTATTTATCCAGAAGGCGACACGCTCGTTTATGCAGTGACGGAGAACGGTAAGCTGAGCCTTGCTCGAGTGTTCGACAGCGCCAACGGAGAGCAACTACAACTTGAATTGCCGCAGTTGCGATTGAGCGCTGAGTTACAAGGCATCAATGCGTCCTTTCCGAATGTATTGCTGGACGAGACCTGCTATCAACTGCGCGATACCGTAGAAGGAATTCTGGCCGGCCCGACCGAGATCGTTGGTATCGAGCTACCACCCGCGCCGGTTAAATTAAATCTCCTGCCAGAAAGCTGGCGGCGACGCCGTTCACAATTGGTCAGGCAGGCGGAATGGCGAAGGCGACTCCTCTGGGTAGGTGGCGCTTATGCTGCGCTTCTCTTTCTCTTGGTCGCGTATCTCGGCCTGATGCGGTTTCAGATAGGACGCCTTGACCAGCGTATTGCGCACGACGCACCTGAAACCGAGTTTGTCCGCGCGACAGAAGCAAACTGGAAGGCGCTCGCACCTGCCATCGACTCGCGCTATTACCCGGTAGAAATCGTGCTGCATCTTTTCGAAAGCCTGCCGTCCGCCGACGTGCGCATTACTGCGTACAATCAATCGGCGCGGCAGATCTCCGTCGATGGCGAAGCAAATACAGCTGCTCTCGCCTATGAATTCATAGAAAAAATAAAGAAGAATCCAGATCTGCGAATCTTTCAGTTTGACATGGCTGCGCCTCGCATTCTGCCCAATGACCATGCGCAGTTTCGATTGGAGGGAAAACCACGATGATGCCGGCGTGGTACCAGAGGATGAATCCACGCGAGCGCGTGCTCTCATGGATAGTGGCCGGCACGGTGTTTGTGCTGCTCAACCTTTGGATTTTGAGCTGGATCTTGGGCGCGCTTAGTAGCGCACGCAAGGAGCTGGCTGAGCGCAAAGGAAAGTTAGGCGAGCAAGCTCTTTATGTGAAAGAACGAGATTTATGGATGAAACGCGACGAATGGATCCGGCAACATCAGCCAACTCTCAAGAATCCTGCCGAAGCCTCAGCCTTGCTTGACCAGCTGAAGCAAGTAGCCGGCAAATACAACGTCTTGATCGAGAATCCGGTGATTGGTTCCGGAGAGACAACGCCTTACCATCAGACGGTTTTTGCTTCCATTGAAACGAAAAGCCCATGGCCACCGCTGGTACACTTTCTTTATGATGTGCAACGACCGGATGCTTTTATCGTGCTCGAAAATGTTAATCTGGCGATCGATGGCAGCGACCCCACGATGATGCGCGGCAAATTTAAAATTGCCCGTTGGTTTGCGCCAGCGCAACGGACGAAGTAATGATAAACTAGTAAATTTATTATCGTCAGTCCTCGTTCTGCTCGCTGTGGTTTGCAGTCACGCTGAGGACGTGCTGCCGCCGCAGTTTAACTTCGATCGCTACTCAAAGATGGTGGATCATTCGCCCTTTGCAATTGCCACGGCAGTAGCACCGCCTTCGGCCACGCCCGATTTTGCAAAAGACCTTTACGTGGCCAACGCCGCGCGCTCACCCGAAGGCGATCTGGTGACGCTCGCTTCGAGTTCGGATCACAATTTCAAGAAATATCTTACCACCAGACAACCAATGGACGGCTATAGCATCGCCAACATCGAATGGTCGGACCGCGTGGGCGCGACAAAGGTGACAATTAGCAAGGACGGAAATTTTGCGACTGTCACGTTTAATCAGGCGCTTTTGTCGCAATCTGCACCGAATGCGCCGAATGCGGGGCTTGCTTCCAGAACGTTCACGCCACCGACTCCTAACCTCCCTAACACAGCGGCACCGAAGTTGCCTCCGGAAATGCAACAGCTGATTCCATCTCCGCGAGAGGGGGCTCGGTCCCATACCCGCGGCATGATTCAGCGGAATCCAAGAGGGGCATCGAAGCCGTCCGCCCAAGCACCGGGCGCAAAACAGTAGACCTGCGGAGGAGCAGCGGCCTAACCGCCGCCCCAATCGTCGTCGGTAGTATCAGTTTGTCGATCCGGCCCCGCGGAAAACAGGTCATAGCCACTCGAATTTTTGAGACCGGGATAGCGGTAAATATACTCGTTTCCCCACGGATCTTTCGGCAGCTCTCTGAATAACTGATACCACCGGGCAGGTTTTGGATCCTTGTCCGGTTGAGTAACAAGCGCCTGGAGACCTTGCTCTGTGGTTGGATAAAAGCCGTTCATGCTTTCATAGAGTTGCAGCTGTGACTTGATCGCCTGAACGTCGGCTTGAACGCGCATGGTTTTCGCAATGGCAGTCGTGTTGCCGAGTTTTGAAATCGCCACTCCTAATATGATTACGATGATGCTCACCACGAGCATGATCTCTAGCAGCGTGAAGCCCTGTTGTTTTGTTTTTATTCTCATCTCAAATAAATGATGGCCCTCCCATCTTGTGCGCGGCTATATTACCTCGGTCTTCAAGAATTGCTAGTGGCCAGTGCGCAGAAGATAATCCGATTTGTCCCAGATATATTTTAGTTGAATCTGGGTGGCGCGGATCGCCGAAGAACCGCTGCCAGTTCCGTTGAAGACGAGCAGATCATTCGCGCCCACTTTCAAACTTGTAACCGGCACGATTTTCTGGGCGCGCAGCCACCCGGTATAGTGGAAATGCATTTGCGGGTCGAGCGGTTCGACTTCGCCGCGATAACCTGGGTCAGCCAGATCCGGCAACGCCAGAGAAACTGGCCCAATATCCTGGCCGTTAACATAAATTTCTGGTGCAGCATCAATGCGCGGGTTAGCAACTTCGAAAGTCAACACCGCGGTCAACGGTTGCGCCTCAATTGGAAACTGAAATGCGGCGTTTTCCTGGTCCTGTCCACCAATTTGGATTGTCTCTGCCGCGAGGGTTGCTGTGACGGTTCCAAAATCCTCAACGTCGTCAGGGGGCGCATGCAGCGCCGGGATCGATGAGAACGGTTCGGGAATTACGTCACGGCGTTCCGCGTTCACAGGATGCACTACTTCACTGCTCGTCATCCAATCCAAATACACTGCGCGCACTGTTTTTCCATCGCCGGGAACTTCGATATCGATGGATGAAGCGCCGGTCATCGGGATGAGCACAGAATCTGAACTCGGCAGATTCATTCCTACTCCAAGCGTGCCCGAGCGCAAGACGTGGGTGCCAGATTCGTCCCATGCAATCAACTCAGGCTGCTGATCGGGTTTGTCGTCGAAGAACAAGCGGAAAAAGAGAACCTGATAATCCGGGCTCGGCTGTGTCACTCGAATCCGAAAGACGCTCTTGGGCGCAGGAGCGCCTTCCGTTGCCTGACCGGGCAGTAGCGTGAGCGCTTCAATCCATGCCGGCGCGTTTTGCGCTTTCGAATTTTGCGGCGCGTTTTGTCTTAGATCGAGCCACGCGCTTTCCGGGACTGGCTGCTCCGTCGCACTGGCGGGGGACGGTAAGGCATCGCTCAAAGCTTCCTGTGCGCCCACGCGGCAAACCGCAGCAAAGAATAACCCAAGGACAGCGCGAACTAACATTGAGCGGGCGAGATTATTCGCGCACAACTTGGATTGCAAGCCTTCAGTTTCAATGCGGTCTGAATTGCAAGCTGTGCGTCATCTCAAATACTGCCGACAGAATGCTGAAAACAACCAGACCAACCAGCACTGCGATAACGACGATAATAACCGGCGGAATCAGTTGCGAGATCCAGCCAACCGTCCGGTCCAGTTCGCGTTCATAAACGTCCGCAATGGCTTGCATTGTTTCGGCGAAATGCCCGGTTTGTTCTCCTACCGCCATCATGTCTGTAAACAAATCCGGAAACAGCTTTTGCTCTTGCAACGCCGCGGAGAGTGTCGCGCCATCGATGACCGCCTTGCGCACCTCGCCCAGCTTGAGTTCGAGAAACCGGTTTCCGGCAATCTCAGTTACCAGATCAAGTGCGCGGAGCAGAGGAACACCGTTTTCCATTAACGTTCCCAATGTGCGCGAGAACTGCGCATAGTACCGGTGGCGAATCACCCGTCCGTATCCAGGAATCATCAGCCGGAAACGGTCCCAGCCGATGCGCCCTTCCTCGGCGCGAACAAGGGCGCGGAACCCGATGGTTGCGCCAATCACCAGCAGCACGCCAACCCACCAATAACCCGTGAGCATATGATGAATTTCCAGCAGAATCCGTGTGGGCAGCGGAAGCGCGCCGCCAGTTTGCGCCATGAATCCGGTCAACTGCGGCACCATGAACGTGATAAAAATTGTAATGAGAACGGCGCCAGCCAATGCGAGAAATGCCGGATAAATCAGGGCCTGTTGCACGCGATCTCGCAGCTCTTTCGCCTGCATCAAATGCTTGACCAGCCGAAGCAGAATCTGGGGCAGCGCTCCACTCGCCTCGCCGGCGGCTACCAGATTTACATAGAGCGGCGGGAAAATTCGCGGCAGCTCACTCAGCGCCTGGGAGAAACTGCGGCCATCGACCAGCGCCTGATGTAACGTGTGGGTCATTTGCTGAACCCGCGGCTGCTTCAAACGTTTTTCCAAAATTGACAGCCCTTCGTCGAGCGTCATCCCCGCTTGCAACAGATGAGCGAGCTGCTCGGTAAAAACCAGCAGTTGGCCGTGCGGAATTTTCAGATTTTGTGAGGGAGAAGCTGGCGCCCGGCCATCTCGCTTTATCGCCTTTGGTTCTGGGCCGACTAACTCGATCCGGACGGGAATACATTGTTGCAATTCAATTTGCCGGATCGCGACTGCTCGATCCGCGCAATCGAGCACGCCCTCAACCAAACTGCCCTGTGCATTGCGGGCACGATAAGTAAACTGTGGCATCGGCGTGGAAAATAACCGGAAACCTGAAATCGGAAACCTCAAATTGCGGGACCTGACGTTTTTCACCGCAACCTGCGCGAATTCGCAGCTCTCCTAATTTGGCAAAACGCCAGACACGTCGCTCGAGCGTCTGCCTGAGATAGTTGTTAATTACCGGGATCGCGCGAGAAATTTTGCTTGCGATCCCCTGTGATCCTGCTAAGAGCGGCGAGCATGAAGTGTGCAGCAGTGTTCGTAGTCGTTTTCGTTGCGCTTGTGTCGCAAACATTGGCGGTTTTGCGACCGCTCTTTCCGGCCAAACCGGCGCCACCATTTAGTGGCGGAGCAATCATAGGAGACGATTTGGTCCGGAGTTCTGCCAACAAAGCGCCTACTACAGCGCCTAAGTAAGGACTGTGTAGCCGCAAGACGCAGGCGTATCGCCTGCGTGACAGGAGCTTTCTCTCTCGTGCTCCCAGATTTGCTCGTTGCAACTTCGCTCGTTGCATAGGTGGCGACCCGTAATGGCTGTTGTAGCCGAACCGAGGTACCGGGCTTTCTTCGCGCAAAGCTGCGCGCGTCGTTTTCGCTTTCCGAAATGCGACTCAGCAACGAGAGAGGCGGGGCGGAATCGAACCCGCGAATAGATTCAGGCCGAGAATCTTGACCCTTCATAGGGGATAGATGAATTATTTGGGACCTTCGTCCTCCAGTTTCCGTAGAACTTTGTAGAGGTCAGCATTGAACAAGAAAAAGCGTGGGCGCCGCCGAATACGCTCGGCCGAATACTGGCGCGCGTACTACACGCAGAAACAGCGTGAATGGCGCGCTGCTCATCCGCGCGCCCGAAAACGACGAAAACAAAAACTAGTGGCGCAAGTGGCGGGCCGGGGCTGAAACGTGCAGAATCGTCGGTGACATAGGGCGGCATCCATCTACCAGTCGAAAAAATCCTTCCCGTAAACCGACAAGCAGCTAAAGCCTCGTGAAGCGCGCGTTGTTCGCTCTACTCACATCCTTTGTCGTTTGCTTCGGCATTCGAAGTTCCCGTCATTGCGGCTGCGACTCACGCGCGACACTGTCATTGGCAAACATCTTTGAATTCCCATGGATTTGTTCTGGCTTCTCTTCTGAGTCAGCCACTTTTTCTGTGTTTCTTTGCGAGTCTTATCTATGAGAAGAGGCGGGGGCGGGAATCGAACCCGCGAATAGCGGTTTTGCAGACCGCGACCTTACCACTTGGCTACCCCGCCGTGCACTTGCGCGAACGCAAATTATCGGGCGCGGCAGGTCAGTGTCAATGAATGGACAATATTGAGCGTTGGACGTTGGGCGTTGCCCATTGAACGTTTGCACTTGAACATGACTTCTCGTTCTTCGGACCTATTTTCCGCTGCGCAAAAATGCATCCCGGGCGGCGTCAACTCGCCAGTGCGTGCATTTCGCAATGTGGATGGCGCTCCGTTTTTCGTGGCGCGCGCGGTAGGCGCGAAAATTTGGGATGTCGATGGAAAGGAATACACCGATTACGTGGGAAGCTGGGGAGCGGCGATTCTTGGCCATGCGCCGAAAGCGGTTGTGGAGGCAGTGTGCAAGGCCGCGACACATGGCTTGAGTTTTGGAATTCCGAATCCGCTGGAAGTGGAAATGGCGGAATTGATCTGCGACTGGATGCCGTCGATCGAGAAAGTACGGATGGTAAATAGCGGCACGGAAGCGACGATGTCGTGCATTCGCCTCGCGCGTGCGTTCACCCAGCGCGATAAAATCATGAAATTCGACGGTTGCTACCACGGGCATGTTGATGCGCTGCTCGTGAGAACGGGCAGTGGCGCGCTCACTCTTGGGCGGCCCGACAGCGCCGGCGTGCCGCAGGCATTTGCCGATCTCACGATTTCATTGCCGTTCAACGATGCCGATCTGGTGCGGAAGGCATTTGCTGAGAATAAAAAACAAATTGCGGCAGTAATTATCGAGCCTGTCCCGGCGAACGCGGGGCTTTATTTCCCGGCCCACGATTTCTTGTCGATCTTACGGAAGCAATGCGCGATGAATGGCGCGCTTCTGATTTTTGATGAGGTAATGACTGGTTTCCGTCTAGCACGCGGAGGCGCACAGGAAATTTACGGAGTCAAACCGGACCTTACGGCTTTAGGAAAAGTGATCGGTGGCGGGTTACCGGTCGGCGCATTCGGCGGACGCGCTGCAATCATGAACCAACTTTCACCCGATGGTCCCGTTTACCAGGCAGGAACATTGTCCGGTAACCCACTGGCGATGGCCGCGGGTCTGGCGCAATTGCGCGAGCTTGAACGAATTCACGGCTGGAAATTGCTCGAAGAACGCGGCGGGCAACTCGAGAATCTAGCGCGAGACGCGATCAAGCATTCGAAGACTGACACCACGTTTCATCGAATTGGATCAATGTTTTGTTTGTTCTTTGCCCCAGAGCCGATTGCTGATCTCGCCGGCGCTCAGCGGAGCAACTTGAAAGTCTTCGCGAAATTTTTTCATGCCTGTCTAGAACGCGGCATCTATCTTGCGCCGTCGCAGTTTGAGACCGGCTTCATTTCCACAGCGCATACTCCAGAAGAAATCGAGCAGACAGGAACTGCGCTGCGCGATGCGTTGACCAGCTTGTGGCAACGCTTTTGAGCGCAAATTTTGCCGGACACTTTTATGTTACATATGCCGCACGAATTTGTCGCAGCACTCCCGTATCAGTTCATCGCCTCAAATCCTGCATTTGCGATGGCAACATTTCTCCTTTGTCATTCCGAGCGAAGTCGACTGCCAAGCCGTAGCTTTATGCGAAGCTCTGGAGGAATCTCTTACTCCTAAACCTAGAGAACATTGAGATTGAGAATGTCTCGACTCCGCTCGACATGACAAGTACGGCAACCTCGCGAATTCGGCCAGTTGCAAAGTTCTTTTTCGACGGTGACAGGAAGTTTTTTGTTAAAGGCGTCACTTACGGACCTTTCAAGCCGGACGCGGAAGGAAACTATCTTGGCCAACCCGCGCAAGTCGATTCCGATCTGGCGCTCATGCGCAAGGCTGGTTTGAATGTTGTGCGAATTTACCATCCGCCACCATGTTGGTTTCTTGATCGTTGTGCCGATGCCGGTATGCGCGTGATGGTTACGCTTCCCTGGGAAAAACATATCGAGTTCCTACACGAAAGATCGATCCGCAAACAAATTGCCGAAACTGTCCGTACTGCCGTGAGCGCACACGCCGGGCATCCAGCAATCTTTGGTTACCTGGTCGGCAACGAGATCTCGAGCACAATGGCGCGCTGGCTCGGCACGCGTCGAGTGATTGAATTTGTGGAGGAATTGATTCAGCTCGGACGCGCGATCGATCCTCATGCCCTCTTTTCCTATGCCACTTATCCGCCAACCGAATACTTGCTGCCGCAGAATGCCGATTTTTGCTGTTTTAATGTTTATCTTCACAACCAGCGCGATTTCGAGGGTTACCTGCTTCGGCTGCAAAATCTCACTGGCGAGCATCCGCTTATCCTGGGGGAATTCGGCATGGACACAATCCGGCATTCGCAGGATGAACAGGCCGAAATGCTGGGTTGGCATGTCGATAGCGTGGTAAAATGCGGCCTTGCCGGAACTATTTTTTTTACGTGGACGGATGAATGGTTTACCGGTGGCCAGGAGATCACGGATTGGGCATTCGGGATTGTCACGCGAGAGCGCAAACCGAAAAAAGCCTTCTACACGCTCGAAGAAAAGCTTGGGCGAAATGATTCCACCTTGCCGCATCGCCCCTTGCCGCGCGCGCCGTTCGTGTCAGTTATTGTTTGTTCGTATAACGGAGGCCGCACTCTCGCAGCCTGCCTTGATTCGTTAGGGAGACTAAACTATCCCGACTATGAAGTTATTCTGGTCGATGACGGTTCTACGGACGATACAGCTTACATCGCAGCGCAGTACCCAAGGGTGCGCTATATCCATCAGAGTAATCATGGATTGAGCCACGCTCGCAATACCGGCGCCACCGCAGCAAGAGGCGAAGTATTCGCCTATACTGATTCTGACTGCATGGTGGATGCGGATTGGCTGTATTATCTAATCGGTACGCTTGTAAGTGGGGATTATGCAGGAGTAGGCGGCCCGAATGTCACACCGCCAGCCCAAAATTGGATCCAGGCGTGTGTTGCAGCAGCACCTGGTGGCCCCAGCCATGTTCTGCTTACCGATACAATCGCCGAGCACATCCCCGGTTGTAATATGGCATTTTACCGATGGGCTTTTGAACGCGTAGGCGGCTTCGACCCCGAGTACCATAAAGCCGGCGATGACGTCGATTTCTGCTGGCGAATCCAACAGGCTGGCTGGGTCATTGCCTTCAGTCCTACCGCGATTGTCTGGCACTATCGACGTTTTACTCTTCGCGCTTTCTTGAAACAGCAAGATGGTTACGGCGAAGCGGAATCGCTCCTCCGCTTTAAACATTTGATCTTTTTCGGTCCGACTGGCACCGCGAAGTGGCGCGGCCAAATTTACGGGACTCCGCGCTTCAGCTGGTTCGTGAACCGGCCAGTGATCTATCACGGAATTTTCGGCGAAGGATTCTTTCAGTCGATTTACCCTGCGCCGCAATCAGACGTAGCTGCGTACCTGAGCAGTATTGAATGGTTTGCCCTGACGATTTTTCTTTTTGGTCTGGGAATTTTTTTGCCGGCGCTGCGCATTGTGCCTTATCTGATGCTCGGCGGCACACTATGTGTGGCGCTATCCTACATGGTGCGGGCTTCCATTGAGCCGAAATTCGACACGGTTTACGCCCGATTGCTTGTGATGTTGCTCGCCTTAGCTCAACCGCTGGTGCGGGGATTTTCTCGTTATTTCACCTGGCTGCATTTCAAACGCACGCCTGGCAGCGTGATTCGGGCCCATGAACACTTGCCCGAACGCGCCCGCTTTGCAGGCCCTCTTGGCCGCCGGGTTTTTTGGAGCGAACAAGGCAGGGATCGCCACTATTTGCTTGGCGCCATCTTCCAGTTACTCGATGAAGAAGGTTGGCGTTACTCCACTGACAGCGGGTGGAACGAGTGGGACATTCAAATCTATGGAAATTTTTGGTGGAGCATCGCGCTTCAAACAGTCACGGAATATCACGGCGGCGGGAAATGTCTAACACGTGTTCGGCTTCGCAACCGGTTGGTTACAACAACTATCATTTTTAATCTCATTGCATTAAGTCTGTTAATCTATCGGCAGCTCAACATTTCCCATGTTGATCTTTGGTTCATTATTCCCTATTTGCTCTTCCTGGTGTTTCTCGGGACGCGCGCGCGTTTGTTGAAGTCACGTGTAGCTGAGCTTGTTGATCTTGCCGGGCAGCGTGCGGGCCTGCAGTGGGTGATGCGCCAACGTAAAATTGGCAAGACCGAATCGACACCTCAAGTTCAGATCCCGTCGACTGCGAGGGATGGCGCCTCGTCGCATTTGTCCAGCTAGGATTTCAGAACATCAAAAGCGTTTTGCCTGCCCCGCGGTCGATGCGACCAATCCGTTTGGCCCGCAAGAGTGATATCGCGCGATTCGCATCGCCTTCTGCAACGATTGCGACCATCCCGATGCCCATGTTGAAAACTTGATACATCTCGTGGGACTCGATATTTCCTTCTTGCTGCAAAATTCGAAAGATGCGTGGCACACGCCAGCTTTTCGTTTCAATCACTGCATCACAATTTGCAGGCAAAATCCTCGGCAGATTATCGATGAGACCACCGCCCGTGATGTGGGCAAGTCCTTTGATCATACCGCTTGGAATTTTTGCCAGGAGCGGCTGATAATTCTTGTGCACGCGCAGCAACTCTTCGCCCACAGTGATGGTTGATCCTTTAAGGTGTGAACTAACCTTGAGCCGCATTTTGCCAAACAAAACTTCTCGCGCTAACGAGTAGCCGTTCGTGTGCAAGCCGTTCGATTCTAGGCCGAGAATTACATCACCCGGGCGGATCTTGCTGCCGTCGATGATTCCGCGGCGTTCCACAAGGCCAACGATGCAGCCGGCCAGATCGTATTCATTCTCGTGATATATTCCAGGCATCTGCGCTGTTTCGCCGCCGAGCAAAGCGCAGCCCGCGGACTGGCAGGCGCGAGAAAAACCGCGTAGGAGTTGTTGGAACACGCGGGGTTCGAGTTTTTCGCAGCCGATGTAGTCCAGG
>QHNF01000051.1 GCA_003218345.1 Verrucomicrobiota bacterium
AAAACAGCCCAACAGCCGTATTGTATGTGCCGCTGGTGAGGTTTAACAGGGCGCTCTCTCCCTCCGCTGTGTTGCCTCCGGGATAGCCTCCATCCAGCGGCGGACTGACTGCCTGCGCTCGTGGCAAAAGCCCGATGCAGACAATCCCAATCAGAATGTGAATCAGATTTTAGGTTTCATGTTTATTTTTTCTTTTTTTGGTTGCCCCCGGCCGTTGAATCCTGGCAGTGCACGTCTGAGAAGGGGAACAAAGTTTCGGGAGATAAGCTTTCTGCCCTTATCCCCAATTCAGATTCCTTGTGATCACCAGTGACGTGGAGTTCTGAACAAATCTTGCCGGCCTGGCAAGAACAATTGCCGCCCAAAATCCAATGCACATGGCGCAGTGATCGGCGGTCACTTACCTGCGCCAGGAGAGGCAAGACGAGAACTCTACCTCTTCAGCTTTTCGCGTCCTTTCCCATGGTTCGTGGGCAGTCAGACATGTTGCAGTAGAGCGGCGCTCGCGAAAGACGAACGGTTCACAAAGCCGTGGCTACAGGCGAAATGGCGTTCCCGCCAACCGGCGCGGCGATTTGCCGCAGCTTCTCGATTACCCTTGGAACGACTTCGATGGCCCGATCGATTTGCGCTTCAGTGTTGAACCGGCCAAAAGAAAACCGCAGACTGCGCCGCGCGCCATCCCCGGATGGATTCATTGCCCGCAGCACGTGCGAAGCCTCCTGCGAACCGGTCCGGCAGGCAGAGCCAGCCGAACAACAGATACGATGTCGATCCAATAAAAGAAGGGCTGCCGGCGACTCGATGCCTTCAAATGAAACACTCGACGTATTCGGAATTCGTGGCGCGCCGGCTCCGTTCAGCGATGCTCCACTTACCGTCTCCAGTACCGATTTTTCAAAGCGATCGCGGATCGAGCGGATGCCGCATTTGCCTTCCGCGAGATATTTGGCGGCGAACTCGGCAGCTTTTCCGAGACCAACAATTGATGCCACGTTTTCTGTTCCGCCGCGACGCCCGTTTTCCTGACCTCCGCCGGCAATCAACGGACTAAAGCGGGTTCGCCGGTTGACATAAAGCGCGCCCACCCCTTTTGGTCCATGAAATTTGTGCGCGGAAAGGGAAAGAAAATTGATCGGAGTATCGCGCAGGCGCATCGGGATTTTCCCAGTCGCTTGCACGGCATCGGTGTGAAAGAGCACACCTTTCTGGCGACATATTTCAGCAATTTTTTCGACTGGAAGTAAGACCCCGGTTTCGTTATTCGCCCACATGATCGAAACGAGTGCCGTGTCCGGGCGAATCGCGGCCTCCAATTCGCCGAGATCGAGATTGCCATGTTGATCCACTCCGAGAAATGTCACGTCGCATCCTCGCTTTGCGAGATCCTGGCAGGGGCCCAGCACTGCGCTGTGTTCGACGGCGCTTGTGACCACATGCTTGCCACGCGGCTCAAACTGCAGCGCCGAATTGATTACCGCATTGTTCGATTCTGTTCCGCCGCTGGTGAAAACAATTTCCGCCGGCTCACACCCGAGCAACGCCGCCAGCCGTTCGCGGGCAAGATCGACAGCTTTTCTGGCCTTGGCCGCAAAGCCGTACCCACTCGAAGGATTACCGTAATACGTGGTCAAGAACGGCAGCATCTCCTCGAGCACAGCGGGATCGAGCTGCGTGGTAGCATTGTTATCAAGGTAAATGATTTCGTCTTCGGCCATCACCCTCCATTGTAGAGACAGCTGGGCGCGCTGCAATCCTTGCATTCGCCGATCTCATTAACACGTGGCTTGAGCAAGGCGCAGGCGAAACCCGCTGTGCTCAATCTTGCGCGCTCCCGAGACACTTGGCTCAAGACCCGGTGTTGTTGAGAAGGTAAAAATCCGATCCCGTCGTCGCCAGGAATGAGATGTGTTATAGGTTGCGTGCATGACTTCGATCTGGGAACTGGCGAATGCCCGATTGCGCCATCTTGCTGTTTACGAACCGGGGAAACCGATCGAGGAAACGGCACGCGAACTCGGCGTGGAGTCAGGGGCGATCGTTAAACTGGCTTCCAATGAAAATCCGCTCGGCCCATCTCCGAAAGCAATTCAGGCGATGCGCGCCGCATCGGAACACGCGCATCTGTATCCGGATGGCGGAGGATTTTATTTGCGGAAAGCAATCGCCGGCAAACTCGGTCTGGCTTTGGAAAATATCATTTTAGGTAATGGTTCGAACGAAGTGATCGAATTCCTCGGCCACGCGTTCCTCGATCTCGACGATGATGTTGTCACGTCCCAGTACGCTTTTATTGTTTACAGGTTAATCGCGATCTCTTTTGGCGCGCGCACAATTGAAACGCCGAGCCCGAGTTTTGAACAGGATCTGGAGGCGATGCTGGATGCCATCACGCCGAAAACCCGGCTCGTTTTCATCGCCAACCCCAACAATCCAACGGGCATGTTGATTTCGCAGCGCGAGATCGACAGCTTCATGTCGCGCGCCCCGGAAAACGTCATCGTTGTCTTTGATGAGGCCTATTTTGAGTTCCTGGATAATCCTCCAGACACGGTCCAGTTCGTTCGCGATCGCAGGAACGTTGTTGTTCTACGGACGTTTTCGAAAATTCATGGGCTTGCCGGCCTGCGGGTGGGTTACGGTTTCGCCCGGCCTGATTTGATCGAAGTGCTTCAGAAAACGAAGCAACCATTTAATGTGAACAACGTCGCTCACGCTGCCGCCCTGGCAGCTCTGGACGATGAAGATCATCAGCGCGAAACGAAACGAGTCGTCGATGCCGGCCGCGCATATCTTTACGAACAGCTTGCCGACATGAAGATCCAGTTTGTGCCGGGCGTAGCGAATTTCGTGATGGTAAATGTCGGTGACGGAGCAGTTGTCTTCGAGAAACTGCTAAGGCGAAAGGTCATTGTGCGCCCGCTGAAAGGGTACGGGTTGCGGGAATGGATCCGCATTTCGGTGGGCACGATGGAACAAAATCTACAATGCGTTGCAGCGCTGAAAGAAGTGCGAAGGACCGGAGGTTAGGCAGCTTGCCTGACTCGGCCGGCAGGCTGCCAGCCTGCCGATTCACCATGCAAGCTGCGTGCCGGCCGAGACGGCCTGGCAGGCTATCATCCTGTCTCGCTGGTGCGCCCGCAACGCCGCTCCTTGATGAAGCCCGCTCTGCCGGCAAAGAAGTTCCCGCTAAAACATGACCGTTGCCGACACCATCGCCGCCATCTCTACTCCGCCTGGTGAAGGCGCAATCGCGCTGGTTCGTGTCTCCGGTGCAAATGCTATCCAGGTGGCAGACAAGATTTTCCGCGGCAAAGAACAGCCCACACAATTTGCATCGCACGTTCAACACTTCGGCGAGATTTTCGGCGCAGAAAATCAATTGATCGATCAAGTAGTGCTTTCGATTCATCGCGCGCCCGCGAGTTACACTGGCGAAGATCTGGTCGAGATCAGTTGCCACGGCGGAACGCTGGTTTCTGCGAAAGTTCTTCAAGCTTGCTTGCGCGTAGGCGCTCGAGCGGCGCGTCCTGGCGAATTCACCGAGCGCGCGTTTCTCAATGGAAAGATGGATCTGACACAAGCTGAAGCCGTGATCGATCTGATTCGCGCCCGGACGGATCTGGCGCTCCGTTCCGCAACTGAACAACTCGAAGGTACGCTCGGCCAGCAAATCAGGGCAATTCGCGATGATCTGGTCGCGCTGCTCGCGCATATTAACGCGTCAATTGATTTCCCGGAGGAGGGCATCGCACCTGATGAAGGCGAAAAGTTGCAACTGAGAATCGATTCTGTTCGCAACGAAATTGTCGCGCTGCTCGCTACCGCTGATCAGGGACGCATTTTGCGCGAAGGCGTGCGCGTGGTGATTTATGGAGCGACGAATGCGGGCAAATCGAGTCTGCTCAACCGACTGCTTGGCTATGATCGCGTGATCGTCAGCGACACGCACGGCACGACGCGCGATATCATCGAAGAGACAGTCAACCTGGGCGGTGTGCCCATCCGATTGCTCGACACTGCCGGCTTGCGCGCATCGGAAAGCGAGCTTGAGAACGAAGGAATTGCGCGCACGGAAAAATCGCTGCAACTCGCAGATTTGCGTCTTCACATCGCAGACCGCAACGCGCCTAGACCTCCGCATTTCGACGGGCGGACCAGCGACGCCAATGAAATTGTAATCTTAAACAAAAGCGATCTGCCCGAAGACAGCGACTGGAAAAATTTCCATTCGTTGCGGATTTCCTGCGTGACTGGAGAAGGTCTCCCGCAACTTCAAAAGGAGATTTTGGCGCACATCAGCCAGCAAAATCTGAGACCGGAAAGCGCGGTCGCGATCAATACTCGTCATCGCGATTGCCTGCGTCGCGCCTTGGAATCGTGCGATCAGGCGCGGACAGCGCTACGCCAGAAACTGTCGCCGGAATACGTTGCGGTCGATATTAACGAAGCTTTGCGCGCGGTCGGCGAAGTAATTGGCGTGGTCGATGTAGAACAGATTCTCGACTCCGTCTTCAGCCAATTTTGCATCGGCAAATGAGACAGCACCACGCCTGTCGCAAGGTAGCACTAATACCGGAGTTTATTTCGGTGCGGATCGGACGGTGGCAACAAAAGCCGTTTCAACGGCTTCGTTTATTCTGTGAGCGGCAATGAAGAATCGATATGAGCGAGTTGTTAGGCCGCTTCTCTTTTCACTTGACCCGGAGACGGCGCATCGCTTCACCATTGAGTTGCTTCGCGGCGTTTCGCATTTCGATCTCGCGCTGCGCGTGCTCAGATTGTTTCAGCCTCCGTCGGAACCGAAAACGGCGTTCGGCCTGAACTTTCCAAATCCAATCGGACTTGCGGCCGGGTTGGATAAGAACGGCGTTGCACTTCCGGCATGGGCAGCGATGGGCTTTGGTTTTATCGAGATCGGCACAGTGACCGCGAAAGCGCAGCCGGGAAATCCCAAGCCGCGCATTTTTCGGTTGCCCGCGCAACAGGCGCTGATCAATCGTCTTGGTTTTAATAACGATGGGGCGGATGTGATCGCGGACCGATTGCGCAGGTTGCGTAGGAGCAGGCGATGGCCGGCAGTCCCAGTCGGGATCAACATTGGAAAATCGAGGGTTACGCCGGTGGAAAAAGCGACAAGCGATTACCTCCATTCGTTTCGACTGCTTCGCGAGTGTGCAGATTACGTTACGCTGAATGTGAGCTCGCCTAACACTCCTGGTTTGCGCGAGTTGCAGGAACCAGCTGCACTATCGACGTTGCTGCACGCGATTTGCAGTGAGAACGGAACAACTGGCAAACCAGTACTCGTGAAAATTTCCCCTGACCTGTCGCCTGCCGAACTGGAAGGGATTATCGCGGTCTGTGAACAGAACGGTGTCGCGGGAATTATCGCAACCAATACAACTCTCGATCATTTCTCGATTCCGCCAGCACTTGACCAGGAAGGTGGTTTGAGCGGGGCGCCATTGCAGGAAAAATCGACCGCGCTGGTACGCAGCATCACTGCAAGATCGGCGATCCCAGTCATTGCTTCCGGTGGAATATTGGACGCGGAATCCGCTCGCAAAAAATTTGATGCAGGTGCGCAACTTGTTCAGGTTTACACTGGCTTCGTTTATCGCGGGCCCGGGTTGATTCGCCAAATCATGGAGAGATTGTAGCGCGAGCGTGTCCTCTGCTTTCGTTGTGGTTGGCAACCGGAGCGGTTGCCCTACAATTCCTCGATTTTTTGAAATGAAACTTTTCCGTAAAATCGGCAAATTTACCGAGCCGCTGAGTTACCGGCGCGGCTGGCGCAGAGCGCAACGCTCCATTTTTCGCCTGCCGCTTCGGCCGCTGCTGGCGAAGATCGATCAGGAACGCGCCCGCGAAATCCAGCGGCGGTATGCGAACTGCACTGCTGGATACGCCAAGTATGCAAACATCGAGCCGTGGTTGCGATTGAATCGTGAACGCGTCCAGGATTTGAACCTCCATCGCTCGACGCCCAAACGCGTGCTCGATCTGGGTTGCGGCGGCGGCTTCTTCCTTTTCATCCTCAAAAACTTTGACCATTCCGTCCTGGGACTCGACGTCGAGCGCGTCGTTCTTTTTACCGAACTGCTCGAGCTCTTCGGCGTTCCACGCGTGGTTTGGAGGATTAGCGCATTCGAGCCACTCCCCGAACTTGATCAAAAATTCGATTGGATCACGGCATTCTCGGTCAATTTTAATCTTTATCATCCGGAGAAACGGCGCTGGGGCACGGCGGAATGGGATTTTTTCTTGCAGGATTTGCAGCGACACCTGGTCCCAGGCGGCAAGATCTTCTTTGGGCTCAATCCAAATTACGAGGGCGACTATTACACGCCCGAGCTGCGCGAGCTTTTCATAAGCCGAGGCGCAGATGTTGAGCGGGAGCGAATTTTTTTCCGGAAGGGCCCACGCTTCTAGCGTGCGGACCCGTGGTAGGGTTGGCGCGCTACGCCGACCGGATGCCGCAGCGCGGCGTCCCTACCCGCGGAAAAGCACCGCGCTGGCACGAATTAGTTCATGAGAAGGCAAAGCATGTCAGCTACGGAGCGAGTGACGGTTCCGGAGTAAATTCGGGTTCGTGTGGCGGGCCACCGTGGTGCCAGTGTCGATGTCGCTCTTCAATTTGCTGCAATTTTTGGCGCTGTTCATCTGTGAGATTGGCAGCCATTTGCCGATGCGCCTGGGTCATAATCTCGTGCACGCGCCGCCCGGTGTCTCGCCGAATGTCTCTGAGTTGCGCTGCCGTGTTGTCGATAATCGGCGAAATTTTGGCGACTTGTTCGGGCGTCAAGTTGAGATCGGCGCGGAGCCGCTCCTTCATTCGCGCGCCGATCATTTCGGGGCGATGAAATTCAAAGAAAAAATGCCGGGCATAGATTCCCCCGAGAAATGCGCCGCTAATTCCCCCGGCGAAGAACACGAGAATGAATCCCGCAATGAGTTTCCATCGCAACGCGCGGTTCATTTCAAGAACTCATCCTGAATGGCTGAATCGGCGATAGCGTAATCATTAGTTAAAGACTCACTGATTTCACGACTTTGATTAGCTTCACGAACCGCCGCGACTGTTGATATGACGATCACAACTGCCGACAACACTGCAACGCGCCGGAGGAGCGCCATTACGCCATTTGCCCTTGGCGCACCTGCGCGCCAGAGCGCGACCACGCGGGTATCGAATCCAAACGGCATTGCACCCGGAACTTCTTCGCGCACCTGCGCGCCAGAGCGCAGCAACCGATCGATTTTGTGATCTTTCATAGTTTTTCCTTTGCCGAAATTCTGGCCAGGTGCTGTTTCATTTTTTGTCGTGCCCGAAACGCCCGCACTTTGACGAGCGCCGCGCTCCAGCCGGTGATTTTGCGAATTTCTTCCACGGAACGTCCCTGCAAATATAGCAAATCAATCGCCAGCCGCTCTACCGGTTTCAGCGCAGCGAGAAGGTGTTCAACAAGTTGCCGAGAGGCAAAACGCCGGTCCGGGGCCAATTCATCGGACGAGGTCGCGAGATTCTCGATGACGGTTTGTTCTTCCACGCTCAAATCGGCGTGACGAAGTTCGGGCCGTATTTTCTCCGACTCGATTTGGTTCAGGCAAGTGTTGACCGCAATGCGTGAGACCCAATGCTCCAACGGCACCTTGCCGGAAAATTGCGATAATTTTTGAAACACTTTGATGAAAATCATTTGGCAAAGGTCCTCCTCCGCGGTTCGACGCGGACGATGCGCGCGGACGATTTTTGCCACCAGCGGATAAAGCTGTCGCACCAGAGCGCGAGCCGCTTCATCGTCGTGCCGTAGCGCAGCCTTAACCAGCGCGCTTGCATCAGAATCGTCCATGCCATCGAGAGCGCATCCACACCAGTACGAATGACTGGCGCCGGCGTGCTTCGGTTACAACTTTAGCAAGGAGCGGCGGTTTCGAAACCGCCGTGGTTATTAATGTCGGAGTGGCTTCGGCACCGCGACCGTGGTTACAAACAAAAACTTGTAACCGCTGCTCGGTGCACCCGGTCATCAGCCTTGAAAGCGCGAAAATCGCGCAGCAAAAACAAAACTGAGATATAAATTATGAAACGAAAGATGATAACACTTGTGGCCGCCGGCGCGATCGCGCTTGGGGGCTTTGTCGTAGTGCAAGCGCAACCCGGTGGCGGTGGTCCCTGGCACGGCCACGGCTTTGGCCTCCAGCATCTAACCGAGAAGTTGGACCTGACTTCTGATCAACAGACCAAGGTTCAGCCGATCCTCGATCAGGCCAAACCGCAAATCGCCGCTATTCATCAGGAAGCGATGCAGAAAATGAAAGGCGTGATGGACAGCACGTTGTCACAGATCAGGCCACTGCTGACGCCTGATCAGCAGAAGAAGCTCGATGCCGTTCAGAAGGCGCATCAGGACATGATGAACGCACACAAAGAACTGCACGACGCATTGCAGGAATAAATTGGTTGTTCAGAGCGGGGGTACGGCGGCGATCTGGCCGGATCGCCGCCGCTTTTGCGACTGATTTCAAACGGAACCCAACAGAGAAACAAAGACTTGTTCTGAAGCGCGAGTTCAGGGTGAGTCTCGCCTCAGCCCTGTTTTCTTCTGAGGGAAAATAAGAGCAAGATTATGGCCAGGCCCGCCAGAATGGCTGCGGTAGTGAACGCGCTCATGGAGATTTCGGCGCGCGAGTGAAAGCTCTCCTTAAGTCGGCCAGCCATGCCGATCAGAAAAGACAAAAGAGCTATGTAGAACAAAATTACGCTGATCGCCTTGCACGTATCGGATGACATCTTCATCGCCAGAATTGTAGGGCGTCTGTGTCAGACGCCAACTGAATAAATCGGCGTTTCCTTCCAATTCGCCGGCATCGAATTAAGCTGCGTGAATGAGGAAGGTAATTCCATGGATCTCTACGTCAGTCCTTCTCGCGACTGTTGCGCCAATTGCCAATTCCCAAATCGATCGTATCACTGGCAAGAATTTTGCAACACGATCGGAGGTATTGGCGAGGCATGGAATGGTTTGCACAAGCGTGCCGGCAGCGACGCAAGTCGGGATCGAGATTCTAAAGCGCGGCGGCAGCGCCGTGGATGCGGCGATCGCCGCAAACGCAACGCTTGGTTTAATGGAGCCGGTTTCAAACGGCATCGGCGGCGATCTCTTTGCAATCGTTTACAGCGCAAAAGAAAATAAACTTTACGGAATCAACGGCAGCGGACGCTC
>QHNF01000406.1 GCA_003218345.1 Verrucomicrobiota bacterium
CCGGATGTAGTAGAGGTCGTATTTCAACTTCTCGACCGCGTCTTCATCGCTTTCGCCGTAAGGATAATTCACTTGCGCCCAGCCAGTGATACCCGGTTTGACCAGGTGCCGGAAATGATAAAACGGGATTGTTTGCTCGTAGTGCTCGGCGCACTTGCTCCACTCCGCGCGCGGACCGATCAGGCTGATGTCTCCTTTTAACGCGTTCCAAAGTTGCGGTAACTCATCGAGTCGAAGTTTTCGCAGCCAACGCCCTACAGAAGTAACACGCTGATCGTCTCTACGCGTGTAAATGTCTTCGTTAATGTTATCGGAACGCTGACGCATCGTCCTGAACTTGAAAAGAACGAAACGTCTCCCATCCCGGCCCACTCGTTCCTGCCGGAACAAAGCCGGACGTCCGTCCTCTACCCATATGAGCAGAGGGATCAACACGAAGAGCGGAGTGCAAACGATCAATGCTGCCGCGGACGTGACGACATCGAAGAGACGTTTCAGGTAGTGGTAAGGAGAAGTGCGAGCCAGTTGAAAGCCAGTTTGGAGCGGCCAGAACGGATCAACAATCCCGAGCGGGAGATAACGCCAGTGAGTTTCGTAAAATGATTCCAAAGTGTAAACGCGCGTTTGCTGAAATTGAGCACGCACCAGCCGCTCCAGCAGCTGCGTGCTGAGCGAACTCGCTCTCTCGGCGAGGATGATACCGCTATAACGCTCGCTGAGATTATTCAGCCTGGCCGCGAGGTTTCCCTGGACAAGCGGCGAGCCTTCACCGGCGATTGGCTGGCCCTCCCGCTCTTCATTCAGATCCACAAACTCAAGCTGCTGTCCGTTTGGTGAGTCCCTGTAGGCCTCGTAAAAGCGCGCTGCTGCCGCGCCGCCACCAATTACAAGAAATGACCGACTGGCGCTGCTGGCAATAACATATTGCCGAATCCACCGGCGGTACCACAAAGAGACCGGCAGGAAAATTATAAAGCTCAAAAGGAGCACGCCACGGCTGGGTTTCATTGTTTGATCAAACGTTGCCGCCGAGTAGATCAGCATCGCACTAACAACAGCAGCAGCGACAATCGCAAGAACATGCTCGGCTGCATAAGAAAGCGCGCGTGTTTCCA
>QHNF01000407.1 GCA_003218345.1 Verrucomicrobiota bacterium
CTGCTCTCCGCCGGCATCAGTTGGCTCAGCCCGTCGAAACCCACCGAATTCTTCAGTGATGGTCTGAGATTCTTCGCCGGTCGCCATCAGGCCGGCAATTATATGCTCAATCACGCGAAGTAAAAGACTACTTTCTGGCCGGCGGCACCGTGCCAAAGCGATGTGAAGACGCATTCGACCCAAAGCACTTCGTGCGAAATCCTTCGAAGACGGTTATGCGTTTCCCGTAAGCTTTTGGAATGCGCATGCGTCCTCGTATCGCTTTCATCCAGGCCGGCAGCGCGCCCGTACGGAAGAAGGCCATGGCCCGCTTCACTTGGCTGCAGCTTGACGCTCCAACCCGCGTCCATAATCTGAAACGCGCGCACGGTTCACCACCACGCGCAAATCTAGCGTGAAGATCTTAAGGGCTTTTTATC
>QHNF01000400.1 GCA_003218345.1 Verrucomicrobiota bacterium
AACTTGTTGCGAGGTTTGCTCGCGCGGGAACCGGTCACAAGCGATGGAGTAAGCTCGGTCCGACGCTGATCGATGCGATCGTTGATGCTTACGCTACTCCAGATGGTTTGGCCGCGCTCATCTCCAACCCGTCAGTACTAAAGGATCTGCGGCCTCCGCGGCAGGCACCGATCGCGAAAGGCGTTAACTGGTCAAAACTACGGTATGCATTCTTCACGAGTCCGCGGACCTTTGTGGTAGATCGAGAGGGAATCAAACTGCGATTCCGTCTTACCGGGCTGAGCTGGCGGCTGTACGAGCTCGACCTCGATTTGGGCGGGACAAAGAGTTGAGTTCGCGGCGATCTCAATCCAAAAAACGCGTTCACTTCAGTCCGAGCCGCTCAGCCAGTCGTTGCGCATCAAATGGAGCATAGACTTTGGCGTCATTATCGAAGTAAACGAAAACGTCGCGTCGAGTGGGGCCGGCTTTAGGGCGCGCGATGGTTTTAGCATCGCGCGGTTGTCTTCGTTTGCGCCAATGCTCGATGCGATTGCTCCACCAATCGAGCGCCTTGTCATCGTAACCGCTGACGTACAGTTCTTTCCCGCCGTGCAGCCGAATGTAAATGAAATCAGCGGTCAAATCTTCTGAGTACGGAAACTTCCCAGCGGTATCGGCGATAACGAAAGCGACGTTGTGCTTGCGCAACAGATCGAAAAATTCCGGTGTCATGAAGCTTTGATGTCGAACTTCGAGCGCATAGCGAAGTCTCGCAGGCACGGGATCGATTTTCGTCCAAGCGCGCGCTTTCAACTTGTCATCATGTTTTTTCGCGAGTTCCGACGCTTCGCGAGTACTGCGCGGCAGCAGATTAAAAAAAACTTCCAGTCGTTCTTTGTCATAACCGAGGTTTGGCGGCAATTGCCAGAGAATCGGGCCGAGTTTTTCCCGAAGCGCCAGCACGCCGGAGGCGAAGAAGTTAGCCAGCGGCGTTCCGACATCTCGCAGTTTTTTCATGTGCGTGATGAAACGCGCGCCCTTTACTGCGAAAGCAAAATGGTCTGGCGTCGCTGAGTACCACCGCTGATAACTCGACGGGAGTTGCAGTGAATAAAATGAGCCGTTGATCTCGATCGAATTGAATCGACTGGCAGCGAACTCCAGTTCGCTCCGTTGCGGCAGCCCTTTCGGATAAAACTTTCCCCGCCACCCAGGGTAGCGCCAACCGGAAATACCTATCCGCATGCGATGTTATCTACACGAGATCGAACACGAGATCGTGTTTTGAAAGCAAACCGTCCTTTTCGCATAGCTTCGCGAAAGTCTGCAGACCTTCCTTTTTCTTTTCGTCAAACGTAAATCGCAGATTCTTCCGGTAATAACGGGCACAAAATTCGTGATCGAATACGTTTTCGGCGGCGATTAACCCGTCGAGATTGGCCAAGTTCTCATCACGCAGAGCGCGAAGACGGCTCGCGATTTGTGTTGGATCAGCGACTTCGGGGCGAACCAACCAGAGGGCGTAAACGAAGGGAAGACCGATCAAGTTCTTCCATTGTTCGCCGAGATCCCAGAAACGAAATTCATCCGCGTGGTTTTGTCGGAAGTGGATGGCTTGATCGCCAATGAGAAGCCTCGCGCGGTGTGGTGCCGGCAAGGTCGCCACGGCGAATCCGTCCTGTGGCGGACTGGCAGCACCGGCCCCGAAAGTTTTCGGGGCGCTCCTCAGAGGGTTTCTCTCCACGCGCTTTTCAAATTCACGCTTTAAGAGCAAACGTGGACTCATTTCCAGCTCAGCGAGCAAACAGCGCAGCAAATTGACCGCCGTTCCCGACGCAGGATCAAGTTCGATCTCCTGAATTTCCGAGAATTCGCCACGATGCGCCACGACAACGCTGTAAACCGGGCCATCGGATGAAATGGAAATGTCATGGGCCATCGGATGAAATGGAAATGTCATTCACGATCCGGTAGATCGGATTGCGCAGAAACTCAAAACTGGAGACCAGCGCGACATTCAATTTGCCAGCGGCAAGTCGTTCACACAGCGCCGATGGATGATCGAAATCAACATCGCCCGGCCATCCTCGTACTAGTGGACGAGCGTTGAGATACTTTACGCAACCGATTCGGAGCATTCGTCCGGCGCGCGCCGGCGGTCGCGCCCTACCATTCACGCGCAGACTAGTTCGCGCTCGTTAGGCCGAACGGCTCGGCTTGTGCCATTTAGATAGCGATAGTGACTGTCGCGCTGGACCGGCTCGCGACCCGCTTCCCGGATCGCGTGCTCAAGTGCTGCCACAGTTTGTTGCTGCGGCGTGGTGGCGCCTGCCATGTGAAAGATTTTTTCCTCCAAGATTGTGCCGTGCAGATCGTCTACGCCATAGCTGAGCGAGACCTGCGCCAGCGGCAGACCCAGGCTGACCCAATAAGCGGTGAGGTGATCGATGTTATCCAGATAAATGCGGCTCACCGCCAGATTGCGAAGTTGTTCAAATGCGGAGGCGCGTTTTATGTGGGCAAGAATTGTCGTCTGCGGCTCGAAAGCGAACGGAACGAAGCCGGTAAATCCGCCAGTCTCATCTTGCAACTGACGCAGTTGGCGCAAATGATCGACCCGTTGAGCGAGCGTCTCGATATGCCCGTAGAGCATCGTACAGGTGCTGCGGCCGCCCATCTGGTGCCAGGTGCGATGGACGTCGAGCCATTCGGCGGCGGTTTCTTTGCCGCGGCAAATCTTATCCCGCACGACCGGATCAAAAATTTCTGCGCCACCTCCAGTGATTGAACCGAGACCTGCTGCGCGCAGAGCCTCCAGCGTGTCGCGGATCGGGATGCGGAAGATGCGTTGGGCCAAATGGCGAACCTCGATCGCGGTAAATGCTTTGATGTGAAGCTGCGGATCAAGAGCCCGCAATCTCTGCACAAGATCGAGATACCAGTCTTTTTTCAGTGTGGGATGCAGACCACCGACCATGTGCACCTCCGTGACTCCGAGGCGGAGCGCGTCGCTCACCACGCGGATGATTTCGTCAATCGCGTATTCAAAGGCGTGTGCATCGCGCTTTTTAGCGGCGAAAGCGCAGAACTGGCAGGAGAGCACGCAAATGTTCGAGTAATTGATGTAGCGATTGTGAATGTAGGTTGCGTAGTTGCCGTTCTTTCGCTGGCGCACGACGTTGGCAATCATTCCGAGGGCGTTAAGATCGTTCGCGCGATAGAGAGTGAGAGCATCCGCCTCCGAAATCCGCTGCCGGGCCTCAACTTTTTCAGCAATCGGCCTGAGTTCTTTCGGAATGAGCTGGTAATTCATGCGGTGGTCGAGCGTAAACCCTCGGCAGCCCAAGCATGCACAGACCGCTTCCAGCTTGCAACAAAAACCATGGTATGATCGCGGGGAAGAGTCGAATTTTGGCTATTGGCCATTTTTCTGGCAAATTTTCCCTGATGCGAACGTCTAAGAGACTGTTGAAATACTGGAATGAACGCGCGCGTAGAGGCGGAAGGGGTGGACGGTAGGGGGCGAGTGAGGCGCATCCCTGTTAGCGGGCTGCGACAGACGAGCAGTCTGGGCGACAGCAACGCAGCCCACTCGAGTATCTCCGCAGTCTCTTAAGTGACCGATGGTTGCTAACGATCCAGGGACTGGAGGGAGATCGGAAGAAGACGCTGACGACGTGCGGCTGATGCGGCTGGTGGGCCGAGGCGACACCGGCGCATTCGAGGAGCTCGTTGAGAAGCATCAAGCTCTGGTGGCGGGCACGGTGGCGCGCATGCTGGGCAGCAACTCGGACGTGGAAGATATCGCCCAGCAGGTTTTTATCCGAGTTTGGAAAAGCGCTCGCCGTTATGTCCCCCGCGCCAAATTCACCACCTGGCTGCTGAAAATTACGCGCAACCTGGTGTTCAACGAGCTGCGCCGTTCCAAGCGGCGCCCGCACGTTCCGCTTCAATCAGAACCGGGCGCAGAAGACCCTCCTCTAAAAGATGAGACGAACCTCGCTCCCGATGCGTCTCTTCTGGAATCGGAACTTCGGCGAACAATCGAGGAGGCAATCCTGCAGCTTCCAGAGAGCCAGCGGATGGCATTGGTGCTGCGGCGGTATGAGCAGCTTAGCTACGAGCAAATTGCCGAGGTGCTCGATCTCTCCGTTCCCGCTGTAAAAAGCGTTCTCTTTCGCGCACGTACAGAACTGCGCTCGCGGCTGAGCAAATATCTTGGATAGA
>QHNF01000001.1 GCA_003218345.1 Verrucomicrobiota bacterium
CGACCGCATCCTCATCTTCCCAAATGATCTTCGCCGGAGTTTGCCGCGCGACGACTTTTTCGAAAATGGTCATGTCATTTTGAGAGCTTGGAAGTCTCAGAAACCGGGAGTCCGTGTAAATCTGCGCAATCTGACGCTAATTCAAATGCGAAAAACTGGCGGCTAAGTCTGCTGATTTCAGCGCAGCGAGCAATCGAATCGCGAAAAATCAGCAGCCGAACTTAATTTTTCGCGCACGAAGCAGACAATTTCCTCGCGCAGCGCGTCGCAGGCGCGCGTCCATGTTTTCACGCCGCGAAGATGCTTCACGCAAGATTGCAGCGAGCAAAGCTGGAGATTATCGGCGCCGGTCTCAATCAAAGTGCGAATTCGTTTTTCCAGAAGATCAAAAAACGCGAGTTCGTATCCGGTGCCTGCATGGTGAGCGATGTCGAGGAGTGAGATGGAAATGGGCGGCGGCGAAGGCGCAAAATGAGGCACAATCTCTTTGTAACCGATGCATTTCAGGACGTATCGCACGGTCTGCGATAATTGGCTAAAGTCGATCACGTTTTCGTCATTTCTAAGATGGAGATAAAAGGCAATGCTTTCCGTAACGTGATCGGTTAGCCACCAACGAGGATAACCAGCCTCGTCGGCTGCCCGCGTAATCGCAGCGTGCAGCCAATCGCGATTGAACTCGAAGAGTTGCCCTGAATCTGTGCGGAGATATGGAAATTCTTCCTTAAACGCGACCATGATTTTTATTGATTGCGAGGTTGCGTGATTCGCCGGCGGGATTTTCTGCTGTCTCAGGCGGAAACAATTCTCGCTGGAGCGTATTCGGTTTTACCCGACGCCCAAGAGTATGAATGGCATCTACAAATTGATCGACATCCTGAAACCGCTGGTACACGGAGGCGTACCGCAAATAGGCCACTTCATCAATTCCGCGCAATTTTTCGAGCACTTTAGCGCCGATTGCCGAAGACGGAATTTCGCGCCCGCTCGTTTCAAGCTCGTGCACAATCTCGTCCACCATGTCTTCCAGGGTAATAAGACTGGTGGAACGTTTTTCAAAAGCTTTTGCGATGCTGGCGGTCAGTTTGCGCCGATCAAACGGTTCATGGGTTCTGTTACGTTTCACAACGCGCAGGTCCGACCGCTCGATTTCTTCATAAGTGGTAAAGCGATACTTGCACGTAAGACATTCGCGGCGGCGCCGAATACTGGAACTATCCCGCGACTGACGGGAATCGATGACTTTGTCATCACGAGACCCGCACTTGGGGCAACGCATAGTGTCAAAAAGCTAATTACCACACTATAAGTTGTGGCGTCAATAGTTGTTTCGGTTCCCTTCTTTTACTCTCGTTCACTTGCAATGCGTAGCTCTGCGAAATCTAGTGCATGTATAGCGGGTGATCGATGACAGAAGGCGGAGGATAGGCTTCGTCGCCGCGGCGACTCTCGAGCAGAAGCATCTTGTCCGCCATAGGACGGACTCGCTACAGCGAGCCTCTCGAATCCGCGAACATACAGGCTGGAAGCCTTGTGTGCCGAGACAGCTAAGGCGCCTATCTTCCAGTTCGTGTCGAGTCGGCCGTTGCCAATGGTCGATTCGTCAACGATTGACCGCTGCGTTGACGCAAGAGCGCCCTGACGCTACACGGGATTCTCATGCAGAACGGCAAGACGATCAGCGCAAGCTACGGTCCCTGGCTGGTCGGCCTCGGCGCCGCGCTCTGGGGGACAGAGAGCGCATGGCGAATCCCACTCAACGAGCTATTCGATGCCAGGGTAATCGTTTTTTGGGAACACGTGCTCATCCTGATCATGTTTCTGCCGATTCTGATCTCGCGCTTACACGAGATTCCGAAAATCCAGCCATGTACGTGGGGTTATCTCCTCTTCTCCGGATTCGCCGGCTCGGCCGTCGGCACGATCTTCTTCACGTTAGCGTTGAAATACGGGAACCCGACCGTGGTTAACGTGATTCTGAATATCCAGCCCGTTATTTCAACTCTTGGTGCTTTTCTGCTTTTTCACGACCGGCTTGCCAGGCGCTTCTTCCTTTATGCCGGCATCGCCATCATTGCCGGCGTTTTCGTCTCAGTTCAGTATCCAGAGTTAATTGGCGTTTCATTTGAGCGCGCCGGTCTAAATCTCGGCACTGGTTACGCGCTCATCTGCGCGCTTTTCTGGGGTCTCGCGACCGTTGCCGGGCGCGGCGTGATGATCGGCATGTCGTTGCGGCTTGCTTCAAGTCTGCGCGTCGTGGTCGGACTCACCTGTATGACGTTGATCCTTCTCGCCTACGGCAAACTTCATGGCGCGGCGCTTTGGCCGCCTGCTGTGCAGGAGCACGCCGCAAAGGCGATTGTTTTGCTAGTTCTACTCGCGTCCATCTCGGGCGGAATTCCGCTCTTGATTTATTTTCAAGGGCTGCGCCTGACACGCGCATCGACGGCAGGGTATTTCGAGATGATGCAGACTCTTGCTGCGGTTTGCATTACCTGGGGCGTCTTCGACGCGAGCCTCCATCTCCATCAGGTGATTGCGGCCTTGGTCCTCATCGTTGCCGTGACCATGGTGCATTGGGTCCAGCAAAGGATTGAATCGCGATAGGCGATGAACGCCTGATTGATCGCAGGATTGCAATCAAAGGCTGTCGTTAGGCCGTCGTGCTCGCTTTATCCGACTTCGCAACTCGCTCAGTTTTCTCGGGAAACTCGAAACCGATTTTCTCGTCCTCTAGTTTCAAATAGGCCGAGAACGGGCGTCCCCTTTTCGAGATGAAACCGTCGAGGAGGTCGGTCTTACCAGTGGTGAGCAGTCTCTTCGCCTGCTCTATGGGAATCTCGCGGCCCAGAATCGTTTTGCCGAGTTTAAATTTGCACGGCTTTCGGTCAGCCTGGGAACGCTCGCAAATGTAGCTGTTCTCGGTTTCAAAAATCTTCCCGCCGCACTTTGGACATTTGCCTAACGACTCTTTGCCTGTGAAATCAATTTTCGCGACCGGCTCTTTAGGCTTTCGATCTCTTTTTGCCTTTGGTTGGCGCTTTTCGAATTCGAAGCCTACGTCCTTTTTGTCGGTCAACACGAGGAACGCTTTGAAGGGTCTGCCTTTGCGCGAGATGAAGCGCTCGAGCAAATCGGTCTTGCCGGTCTCGAGCAGCTTCTTCATCTGCTCACGTTCAATAGGTCGCTGCAAAATCGCTTTCCCAGAGCGGAAATCGCACACCTTATTTGGACCAACTGAATTTTCGCAAACGTAAGTCATCCCGCTCTCGAAAACGCGTCCGCCGCATTTCGGGCACTTCCCGAGTGGCTCCTGCCCTGAAAAATCGACGGACTGAGTTACGCCGTCAGTCTGGCCATTTGGCCCAAAATCAAACTCTGCCTTGAAGTCGTCACCCAGCTTGAGTACGGCAGCGAAGCGCTTGCCCTTCCTGCTACGAAAGCCGGTTAGCGGGCCGACCTGTTTGTCACTCACGAGCGTCTCGAACTCTTCGCGGCTCAGCAATCGCCCCGCGATAGTTTTCCAAATCGTGAAATCGCACTCTTCATTTGTGCAGGTGAAACTCTTGAAGCGCTCGACAATCGGCGAACCGCACTTGGGGCATTGGCCGAACGGCTCGCTCTCCGGCATGTGCTCATCAGGATGAAAGTGCTTTGCTTTTCCAACGATTTCCTTTGTGAGATCGCGAATGTCACGCATGAACGCGTCGCGTGTAAGCTTGCGATGCTCGATTTCTCGCAAACGGAATTCCCAGTCGCCGGTGAGCTCCGGACTGGTCAGCTCCGGTACCGCATTCTTTAAGAGAGTGATGGTTTGGATGGCCTTCGCCGTTGGCTGCAACTCCTTGCCTTGTCGCACCAGATAATGAGCTGAAATCAGGGTTTCGATAACGGACGCGCGTGTAGCCGGCGTGCCGAGCCCTTTTTCCTTCATCGCCTCGCGCAGCTCTTCGTCTTCGACCAACTTCCCAGCGCCTTCCATCGCGCTTAGGATCGTCCCTTCATTATAGCGAGCCGGCGGCTTGGTCTGGTCTGTCTTGATTTCGATGCGGGCCGTTGTGACGCGTTCGCCTTGCCTCACCAGCGGCAGGTTCTCCTCTGGCTTGTCGCTGGCAGTTTCGCGTCCATAAACCTCCAGCCATCCCGGTGCGACCAGAATTTTTCCTTCCGTCTTGAAAGGTTCGCCTTCCAATCGAGTGATCCGTGTGGTGTTCTCATATTGTGCAGGCGGGAAGAAGACAGCCACGAAGCGCCTGGTCACCATGTCGAACACCGCGCTCTCGTGGTTATCTAGCGAACCGGGAACAGCTCCGGTGGGAATAATCGCAAAGTGATCGCTTACTTTTGCGTTATTAAAGACGCGTTTATTTGGCTTGACCCAATTGTTATCGAGTACTTTCCGTGCGAATGGATTGTCGCTCTTACCCAATATCGATATTGCTGTCGGGAGGTAATCTTCCGGCAAAGCGCGCGAATCCGTGCGCGGATAAGTGATGACTTTGTGCTTCTCGTAAAGCGCCTGGGCGATTTGCAAGGTGCGTTTTGCCGAGAAGCCGAAGCGATTGTTCGCTTCGCGCTGCAACGCCGTAAGATCATATAGTTGCGGCGCAACTTGTGTGGTTGGCTTCTTCTCCTCGAGTTCGACGATGCCATTCTTGCCGCTGCACTTTCGCTGAATGGCTTCGGCGATTTCGCGGTGCCACAATCGCGCCGCGGCGCGATGCTCTTCCCAGAGGGAGCCGTCTGCGGCATCCAAGCGCCGCTCGGCATCCGGGAGACTCAGTTGCAAACGTGCGAGCAGTCTCTTCGTTCTTTCAATTTCGTCCTCGTCCTTTGTGAATGCCTCATCAAACCAGCGTCCGGCGTATTCGCCGGCTGCCGCGCGGAATGTGCCGAAGATTTCGTGCAGTTCCCGTGGCCTGAAGTCCTGAATCTTTCTCTCGCGGTCCACGATGATGGCAAGGGTCGGGGTCTGCACGCGCCCAAGTGAAGTAACCGTGCTGCCGCGCCCGCCGCTGAGCCGCAACGTAAAGGCCCGCGTCGCATTGATGCCGACGAGCCAGTCCGCCTCGTTGCGGCTGCGGGCGGCGCTGGCCAATGGTTGCATATCATCATCGCTCCGCAACCGCGTGAATGCTTCGCGAATGGCGTCCGTGGTCATGGATTGCAGCCAGAGACGCTTGATCGGCTTTTTCGTGCAAGCGTATTGAACGATGTAGCGGAAGATCAACTCGCCTTCCCGGCCTGCGTCGCATGCGTTGATTATGTCCGAAACATTTTTGTCCTTGATGAGCCTGCGGAGGACATTGACGCGGCCGCCCATTTTTTCCGCCGGCTCAAGCTCAAACTCCGCCGGCATGATGGGAAGTTTTTTCATGTCCCATTTGTCCTGCTCTTTCATAGAAGCAGGCACCGCAAGTTCAAGGAGATGGCCTACCGCCCATGACAACAAATATTTCTCGTTCTCGTAGTAATCCTTGCCTTTTTTGAATCCGCCGAGTGCCTTGGCGATGTCGCTCGCGACCGACGGCTTCTCGGTAATGATGAGAGACTTGGACATGAGGGGCTGAATCGAACCCAGTTATGATGTTTTTGCAAATAGGAGCAGAATTCGCGCTACTCGCAAAAACTGCGGCCGTTGTAAGTACATGCTCTATCCGAGCTTAACAAAATATTTTCCCGGCAGCTGTTTAACCAGACGCTTCAGCTCAAGCCGAAGCAATGTCGATGAAACGGCTGCGCTCGGTAATTCCGTCTTCGCTGCAATATCATCAATCGATGTCTCAACTGCATCGATCGCGTCATAGATGCGGCGCTCTTCTCCGGAAAGCAATGGCAGTGGACGCACAGCGGCTTCCGGCAACGGCTTTGCTTCCGGCAAAAGAATTTGCAGATCATCCAGAATGTCATTGGCGTCCATGACCAATTTTGCGCCTTGCTGGATGAGACGATTCGATCCCATCGCGCTGGGCGCGTTGATATGTCCCGGAATGGCATAGACCGAACGGCCTTGTTCGAGCGCCTGCGATGCGGTAATGAGCGCACCGCTATTCAGGCCTGCTTCCACCACGAGAATGCCGTGGCTCCAACCGGAAATGATTCGGTTTCGCATCGGAAAAGTTTGACGGTCCGGTTCGATCTCCATCGAAAATTCGGACACAATCGCGCCATTTCCTGCGCGAATTTTCTCGGCAAGAGCGGCGTTCTCTGGTGGGTAAAGTTTCGCTAACCCGGAGCCGATGACTGCGATGGTGCGTCCCTTTGCGGCGAGCGCTCCTTGATGAGCCGCCGTATCGATGCCGCGCGCAAGGCCGCTGATTACGCTCAACCCCGCATAGGCAAGCTGATAAGCGAGCTTCTTTGCAGACTCCACGCCGTAATGTGTGGTGCGGCGCGCGCCGATAATGCCGATAGCGTGATGGTCGCGCTCTTCCAATTCTCCCCAAACGTAAAGCACAATTGGCGGCGCGTGGATCTCGCGCAGCGATTTGGGATATGATGGCGATGCCTGTGTAATGACGGTGGCGCCGAAGTCGCGAATCCGTCCAAGCTCCGCCTCAAGATCGACAATCGATTCCCAGTCGCTAATCTGATCGGCGACTTCACCGCCGATTCCTTCGACCTTGCGGAGCTCGCTGCGTTTCGCGGCGAGGATTTGTTGCGGTTTGTTGAATACCTCTAGTAATTTCCGCAGCCGCACCGGGCCAACGGTCGGCAGCATATTGAGGGCGATGCAAGCTTCGGTCGCGTTCATTTCTTCGAGGCAAATCGCATGTGAAATTCCTGTGGAGTAATACGTGGAATGACAGCATGGCGATAATCCGCCACATTTCTTGTGACAATCAGATCGGCATTGCCAGGCCTCGCCGCCTTGACTTGCATGGCGTCTTCAAAATCGCTCATGCGCATCGTCAGCGCATGTCGCACGCTTTCGGTGCCACCGCTGGCGATGGCAGTGAAACTGAGTAGGTCGGCAACAAACTCTCGGCCCTTTGCATCACTTCCGGCAACGCGAAGGATGTGATAGATGTTCGAGATCGTATGCCAGCAACCAGAGCTCCGCCTGGCGTTCGCTGGCACCATTCCACTACCGCGCTACTCTCATCGACGAAGGTCTTCCGACCGACCGCGACGTTCAAAAGAACATCGGTATCGACCAGAGTCTCCAACTGTTGTGAACGTACTTGTGCAACAGGTACGTTAGCCATGGATTGGACGAATCGGGCCGCGGTTCCGTTGCGCGAAGCCTTTTGCACGCACAATTGCCTTGACTTCAGCTTTTCTTTCATTACACGCGCATAATATTCGTAACACGCGTTGTCTTAAGATCGAAACGTGGTTAAAACGGAATCTCGTCTTCGTCCGGTTCCGCCTTCTCAGGCGGTTTCGGTGGCGCGCTGGTCTTGCCGCGTCCGCTCATTGGCTGATTTTCTCCAGCGGTCTCAGCGGCAGCGTCAGTCCCGCCAGGGCGGCCGCCCAACAACTGCATACTCTCGCCCACGACGCGAAGCTTTGTCCGCTTTTGTCCGGTCTGCTTGTCGTCCCAGGTATCCATTTGCAGACGACCTTCGATGAAGATAGGCCTGCCTTTCTTTAAGTATTCGCCAGCGATCTCCGCCAGGCGCGCCCACAGCACCACATCGACAAAGGTGACTTCTTCACGTTTTTCGCCGCCTTCAGTCGTATAAACGCGGTTAACCGCAATACCCAGATCGCACACGGCGCTGCCTTTCGGGGTGTAGCGCACCTCTGGATCGCGCGTGAGATTTCCGAGGAGAATGACTTTATTGAAACTGGCCATTTCCGGCTTATAGCGAAATTACTTCGCTTTTGCTACCTTTTTCGCCGGCTCTTCCTTCTTTTCCAGGAGGCGCTGGTAGTTCTGGAGGTAAACCTCCGGGTCGAGCTTAAATTTTGAGCGCAGTTTCGCAATCAACTGAGGATCCGCGTTGAAGACGAAGTTCACGTAATATCCGGCACTGAGCGGGCCAGCTACGTACGAAAACTGGCGCTTATCCATTTTCTGCACCTGTTCGATCTGGGCGCCTTCTTGTTGGAACTCGGATTCCAATCGATCGATGATTTCCTTGACTGTGTCTTCCCGGGCTTGCGTGTTGAGCACAAGCAGCGCTTCATAACGGTTCCTCATGGTTCTTAAGTTTTGTTGAAAGTGTTCATCGCGGAAACGAGGCCATTGTCAATCACGCATTTCACCGCTTCCACTGCGCGATCGATTGCGGATCTAACAATCGGTTTCTCCTCTTCAAAGAAACGGCTCAATACGTAATCAATCGATCCTGCACGAGGAGGCTCCCCGATCCCGATGCGAAGACGCGGAATCTCCTCGATGCCGAATTGAATGATAATGGATTCAAGACCGTTGTGACCGCCCGATCCGCCGCTGGCTCGCAATCTGAGCCGGCCGAGCGGCAGGGCCATATCGTCGAGCATAACGAGAACCTCGCGCGGATCGATTTTATAGAACTGCGCGACTGCGAGGAGTGGATAGCCGCTCCGATTTATGAAGCTCATCGGTTTTGCGAGGAGCACTTCCCCGCATTTGGCCGTTAATGCATCCCACTTTGTCGATTTCTCCCACGCCGATCCAAACTGCGCCGCAAGTTGATCGGCGACGATAAAACCGATGTTGTGCCGCGTAGTTGCGTATTCTGGCCCGGGATTCCCAAGACCTGCGACCAACCGAATTGTGTTTCTTCCACGGTCGCGAAATCGAAAGTCCAAAAACTTGTCCTGAGCGAAGCGAAGCAGAGCTGAATGAATCGAAAATCGAAAATGGATTACTTCTTTTGCTCTTTTTCCTTCGCGCCTGGCGCGGCGGCGGCAGCTTCGCCCTCTTCTTTCTTCTCGGTGATAACTTCCGGCCCCGGAGCAGCAGCTTCGGCCGCAGCGACCGCGGGCTCTTCTTCGACAACTGGGGCGAGTACAGAGAACACCGTCAAATCGGCTGGCACCTTTGCTGTCACGCCTGAAGGAAATGGGATGTCGCGGACATGGATTGAATCGCCGATATTCAATTGCGAGACATCTACGGTAATACGATCCGGCAAATCGCGTGGCAGACATTCGATCGCAACGGCGCGCAAGCTCTGCTCAAGCAATCCACCGAAAGTCTTAACGCCGTTGGGAGTGCCGATCGGCTCAAGGGGAACTTCAGCCTGGATAGTCTCGTCCATGGAAATGGCGTGAAAATCGACGTGGACAATGTCGCCGCGCACCGGTGAATGCTGCACTTCCTGCACCAGCGCGGCGCGATTCGATTTTTCACCGGCGATCTCAAGCTCTACTAAAACATTTTCGCCCGAAGCGTGGCTCATCATTGCATTGATGTCCCGGGCAGCGACTTGCAAGGGCTGCGGTTTATCTTTGCCACTGTAAATGACCGCTGGAATAATTCCGCGCGCTTTTAATTTCCGCACAGCGGAACGGCCCACATTCGCCCGCGGTTCTGCTTTTAACTTAACCTGCTTTGCCATTTATTCCGTTCTCTATGTTGAACTTGAACAGCGACGAGACCGACTCGTCATTATGAATTCGCTTGATGCCTTCTCCGAGAAGCTCGGAAATGCATAGCACCGTGGTTTTAAATCCTTTCACGGTGCGCACAGGCGTGCTGTTCGTGGTTACTAATTCCGCGATTTGAGACTTTTGCAAACGCTGGATTGCGATATCAACTAGAACGGCATGCGAGACGCCAGCGTAAATTTTCTGTGCCCCTCGCTTTTTCAAAAGCTCAGCTGCCGAAGTCAACGTGCCGGCCGTTTCCGTAAGATCATCGACTAAAAGGACATCGCGGTCTTCCACTTCGCCGATGAGATACAACGCTTCGGTTTCTGTGGCGCTGCGACGCTCTTTTGCCACGATTGCGAGGTTTGCATGCAACGCTTCTGCGTAGGCGGAAGCCATTTTAAGTCCGCCCAAATCTGGAGAAACTACCGTCGTTTTGCCCCTGAGCTGTTGTCGCAGATATTTAATCAATACGGGCAGCGAATAGAGGTGATCCACCGGGATGTCGAAGAAGCCCTGCACCTGTTGCGCATGCAAATCCATCGTTAGCACTCGGCTTACCCCGGCGGCGTGCAGCAAATTCGCGACCAGTTTAGCGGTTATCGGCACCCGCGGCTGATCCTTGCGGTCCTGGCGCGCGTATCCGAAAAATGGGATGACCGTCGTGATCCGATCCGCGCTGGCGCGCCGCGCCGCATCCACCATGATGAGCAGTTCCATCAGATGCTCGTTAGTAGGCGGGCAGGTCGGTTGGATAATGAAAACATCGTGGCCCCGGATGTTTTCCTCGATTCTGACGTACGTCTCGCCATCGGGAAACGAGCTGATTGTCGCCTGACCGAGCGGCACTCCGATGTACTTGCAAATGCGCTCCGCCAACTCGCGATTGGCCGAGCCCGTAAAAACCTTCAACTCTGGCTGGAGCGCAAACATGGAGCGGTTAACTTAGGCGCCCTGAAATAGTCTTGGCAATCTTCAAAAGTTGCCAATCAGCTTTTCTTTGGCGAATTTTTCCAAATGAATGCTGACCCCATCCGCATAGAACGTCCGACAACGAAATCCAGGCTGTTTGCGCATACGCGCTGGGACGCTATTCCCGCTCTGGCTAGCTTTTTTCATCTGGCTTATTTCCTTGGGCTATTCTTCCTTTATCCCCACGCCCCGCTGTGGATAATGCTGATTCTCGGATTCGTTTATTCGTTGATGGTAAACGCAAACATCAACGGGGTGGGGCACAATTTCATTCACAAAATCCGTTCTTCCGCTCAAAGCTTCTCAATCGCCTGTTTGGAGTCACTCAGTCGATCGCCTGTTGCTTTTCGCAGACCTACTACAATGCCGTGCACATGCAGCATCACAAAGGCAATGCCGACCTGCCAAATGAGAAGGGGGAGACGATCGATTGGATTTCCATTTATAAACATGGCCATGATGGCGAAGCGGAAAATCCCTGGAGTTATGTCTTCCTGAGTTTCTTTCGCGACGATATAGGCGCGATTCGCAGGGAGCTGCGCAAGCGAGGCAATAGCGATCTATTCTGGGGCAATATCGAGCTGGCAGCCTTTGCGGCCACGCTTTTCGGGATGTTCCTCTTCAACTGGCGCTATGTTATTTTCTATTTCCTACCGTTTTTCTATCTCGGTCACTGTTTCAGTTATCTTAACGGCTACTACCGGCATTACGGCGCGAATCCCGATAAACCGATTGCGTGGGGCGTAAGCAGCTACGGAAAAATCTACAACTGGCTCTTCTTCTACAACGGCTACCACGCCGAACATCATTTCCGTCCGAAGGTGCATTGGACGAAAATGGAAAAATTTCGCCAGCAGATCTCCGAGCTACAAAAACAGGAAGGTGTTCATACAATCAAGCGGGCACACATGATCGGCTTTCTCGATCCCAATTTGCCGAAACGCGGCGAACGCGCGGCACATCTCGAATCCACCGCGGGCGAGCGATTCTCAGTCTGAGCGGCAACTGAAGTCGTTTGAAAGCGTGAGCTCGCCAAACGCTCGAGTTCTTGTTTGACGCGCCCAATCACCGGCAACCAGTCGTCTGCGTTCTTCTGGCGAAAGAGACGCATGGTCGGATACCAGGGCGAGTCGGTTCGCTTTTGCATCCATCGCCAATCGCAATCAGAATGCAGCAAGATCCACGTCGGCACGCCCAAGGCGCCGGCCAAATGTGCCGGCATGCTGTCGATCGTGATCATCAAATCGAGCCCGGCAATCGTTTGCGCTGC
>QHNF01000403.1 GCA_003218345.1 Verrucomicrobiota bacterium
CAAGATTCTTCACGTTTGCTTCCGTTTATCGTTCGAGTAGATGAAACCGATGACCTCTGCCACTGTTGAACCTGCCGATCTTCTCGATTTAAAACTGTTGCCTGCATGGCTGAAAGAACCCGCTGAGGCGAGAAACTATGAGCGCTATGCCGGTGAAGATGAACGGCGGGAACTGCGCAAACCGCGCGATCGCAAGGGGGGCAAACGTCCAACATCCAACGCTCAACGTCCAACGTCCAACGGAAGGGGAACGGATCCGCACAAGTTAAAGAAGCTAGGGCGCGACTCCGAAAGCGTTCGCGGGCGAAGCCTCCACGCGCAGCGACGACAGGATCGGAGGGAACATTGGCAGCATGGAAATCGCCCTAAAGTTTCGCAGCCAGTTGCGCCGCCGGTTACGATCCGCTTTCTCCCATACCCGCCGGCATTCGAAAATGTAGCGGCGCAGATCAAGTCGGGTTCGGTGGCGTATTCGCTGTTCGCGTTGGCACGTTTGTTCTTGGAAAAACCCGAGCGTTACGAGGTGCATCTAGCAGCAAAGGCCGAAACATCGCTTTATCGGCTTGGCGACAATGGCGCAGTATCTCTGGATCGAGAATTGCTTGAGCGGAACGCATTCCGATTCGCACATGACAATTTCTATAGGATCGACATTGCGCAGTCCGACCCGATCAAGGGCAATTACTCAAATGTGGCGCGCTGCCGATTGAGCGGGACTCTTCTTGGCCCGACTAACCATCACAATTATCAATTGCAGTTGCGCAGCCTTTATGAGCAGCGCTTTAGTCGCCGGATGAGCTTTGCCGATTATCAGCGGCAAGTCGAAATTGTAAATGATGCGGCGTTGATCGAACGCTGGAAGGAAGAAGCTCGGAAGATAACGACATATACAACGTCGCGTGAAGAAGCGCCGTTAAGCTTTTCTTCTGCGGCGGAAGTGGAACGGCATTTCCGTTCGAATTATTTGCCAGGATTGATCCGAACCTTGGAGGAAGTGACCATCGGCGGAGTCGCGAGCCGGCTTTTACCGG
>QHNF01000404.1 GCA_003218345.1 Verrucomicrobiota bacterium
GATGGCTCACTCGATCTGCCCCGAGGAAAAGCAAAGCCGCAGGAAGTTGTAGCGGCGATGGAGCCTGCCCCGAACTTGTCGAGTGAGACAACTGCCGAATCCGCGGAACCAGCGCCCGACACAAACGCCACTACATCTCAAGCGCCGACAATCTTAAGCGCCGGTTCGTTATCGCCTTCGTAGCGGAGGACCGCATTTTTGTCGGTCAGGACAGCGATGCGCGGCGTATGAAGCGCCGCTTCTTGCATGCTGTACCGTGCGAAACT
>QHNF01000397.1 GCA_003218345.1 Verrucomicrobiota bacterium
ACCTGGATGCTGCTAAAGGCCTGTTCAATGTTTTCCGTAAACCGGATTCGTACTTCGCCAGGCGATGTCTCGATCGTGCTACCCACGCTCGGCTCCGCGTCCTTAACAAAAGCGTGCGCTTCAACTCGCGCCGCGCCAGTCAAAAAAATTAGAAATAAACTGACTATCGTGCGTTTCATTTGTTTCCTCCGAAGAGTGGACGGCCGATGCTGTGTGGAAAAAGATCGTCCATAAAGAAATGCAGTTGTGCGATCACACCGACATCGCTGCCAGTGCGCGAATTGACGGGAATGACTGCCTCCGCGCCAACCTGGAAATATTTTCCCGCCCAGATGATGCCCGGATTGACCGTGCCGGTTGTTTGTCCACGCGCGCCGCGGTTCAGCGGAGTTTCGAGTGCAAACTCCACCAGCGGAATCAACCGATCAACCGGCGCTGGCAGGTGCACGTCCTGCACCTGCGACTGCAAATAGATAACGCTGTACTCCAGCGCAAACCCCCATTCCAGCACCTCCGGATGCCGCTCGATCTCAACCTCGTGTTCGCCGGTCCGGTCGTCCACCGTGAAACTGCGCGTGCTCGCGCTCGTGGGAATTTGCACGCCGGCCAACCCCGTGATCGCTAACGACTTCAAAAACCGCAACTCCTCGGGCAAATCGCCGAAGCCTTTACCGAAAAAAATCCCTGGCGCCCATGTACTGAATGGGTCCGCGCCAATCGACCTCGAGCCGGTGCCGCCAATTTCGACACCAAGACCCAACGAGACAATCGCTTCGTGTGCGTCATTCTTCAGGATCTGATATTTACCGCTCAACTCCAGATTGCCGAAGCCATTCGTCGCGGGCCCTTCGTGTGGATTCACCGCAGTCAGAGTCTCGCCGATTTCAATGGCAAACTGCGGCGTGATGCGTTTGGAGATATCGACCGAAATATCGGTCTGGCGCGTCCCGCCGTCATCCGGCGTTCTAATCGTGCTCACAGTTGGAAGCGAAAGTTCATCGGCGACAAAAGGATCGTCGGTTGAAAGCGTTGCCGGGAAAAATCGAGCGCCCGCAAAGCCGTGGCCATATGCTCGGCTCGTCGCACCGAGCTCACACACGGCGCAGACAATCGAAAAAAGTATAACCAAATGTTTCATGACTTATTCCTCCAGGAAATGGGAACACCGACGCGATCGCGATCCGCGCGGCCGCAGTTCCCTAGTTCGTAATTGGCGTGGGGGCTGCAATCCGTGCACTCGCACGGCGCAACCAACTCGAACGCGAACTAGCTCAGGACGGAGCGCGGTGGAGGAACGGGCGGCGAATGCCCGAACTCAACCGAGAAGGAATCACCTGCTGCGTATTCGAAAGGAACGAACGGTCGCACAATACCGTTCGCGAGAGACGCACAGATCATATCGATCTTCGGCGCCGGGGATTGCAAATCCTGTTTCTTTTCAGAATTTTTTGCTTTGCTGACTACGTGACAAAGCGAACATGGATGCGCACCGTCAAAAGTTTGGGTTATCGCCTGACATAACGGTGCGCGCTTTGAGTAATCAATAATCATCGTCGCCCATGCGACCGATTGAAGAGCGATCCACTGCAAACCAATCGCGCAGCAAAGCGCAATGATTGTGACGATGCGGCCGACGCTATGAAACACGACGGCGAGGCTAGTTCCCGCCGATTTTAATGTCAATCATTGGCAGGGACGTCGCGCTGCGGTTTCGCCAGACAGTGCAGCGCGCCGTCCCTATCTTTTCGTAACGAAGGCGCCATTGCCTTCGTCGAGATAAATCGTTGAGCCGACACGGGAAATTTTCAGAGTTTGTTGCCAGCGTCCTGAGGAAAAGTCCCTTACCGCTTCAACCGTTTTCGTCTCCGGTTTCGGCTCCGACATACCGACGTTAACCATCGCTTCTGACAAGATTCTGCCATCCATTTGATGCGGTGGCGTAATTCCCAGTATTCGCAGAATCGTGGGTGCAAGATCGACATTCCCAGTTGGCAGCTCATCCACTTGCCCGCGTTGAAAATCTGGCCCTGCGGCGATCAAAGTATTATGCATGTCGAATCGGCTGAGGGTGGCATGAGTCCCCTTCCCTGCTCCCCGTTGCCAATCGGCGTCAATCATTCCTGGAATGCCGAATTGGTTTTTCGAGTCGTTCCACCGGAAAGCCATGACTGCGTCCGGCGCGTGTTCGTCGTCGATCTTGGCTTCCGCGAGTCCGAACGTCCCTTGCGCCGGTTCCTTCGTGAAAATCACCCCGGCGAAATCCGACTGCTGCAAAAATTCAATCAAGCGACGCGTGACAGATACATCGTGTCCTATGACATAAAAAAGAACGCTGCCGCCGTTCCCAGCCAACATGATGTCTCCAGGCTTCGGCTCGTCATGAAATTCGGTTTTGGCGGCGAAGCCTGCGTC
>QHNF01000398.1 GCA_003218345.1 Verrucomicrobiota bacterium
GTGGCGTCTGCTGATAGAACCAGCGCTCTTCCTTGATCATTTCGAAGGAGGTGAACGCTTGCTTTGCCTGATCGTAATCGTCGAGCTGCCACGGCAAATTCGCGATGAGAAACAAAAGGATAGTGACAGCAGCAACGAGCCAAACGGTGCGTTTGTCTTCGAGCAGGCTCTTTGTCATGTCGGTTGGCTGTGGTGTGCGCTGTCCACAGCGCATCCCCTTCTCACGTGGCAAAGCGATCTCCGCTGCGGACAGCGGACGCTACAGCGCGCACGAATGGAACAAAACATTTGTAACGACTACGCGGAGTTCACCTGAGCGAACGCGAAGCGAGTCGAACGGGCTCCGCTCGGTATGACAGACAGGACGTGCCATGTCTCGCTGCACACTCAGTCACGCCAAAGTATCGCACGCATCGGTGCACCATCGCCACCTGCGATTTTTAGAGGCAACGCCGCGAAATTATAAATGCCAGGCCCAACATCACTCAGATCGAGCGATTCAACGATGGCAATGCCAGCACGGGCCAGCGCGTGATGGTTCTGCAATGATTTCGAATCGATCTCATCCACAGATGGCAGGTCCAACCTCAGCAGCTTGATGCCATTTTTCTGCAGCCATGCCGGGACATCCGCTGCGATCACCGGAATTTGATTTGGAAAAACCTTGGAGTCGCTCCATCGACCAGTTTTTACGAGAAACCGCGAGGTCGCTGCGATTTCCTCGGCAGAGGGCAGGAGATCTTCAATTGTGATCAGGTGTTTCTCCTTCAAGTGCAAGAAAGCTTGCGCGAGATCGGCAACCGTTGCGCGACCCAAATAAATTTCGAGCGGTGCTTTCTCAATTGATTCGCCGTTTGTATCAAAATGGAATTTCCCGTCGGCGTGCGTTCCGTTGTGCACACTCATGCTAATCGCGCCCAGATTCACGCTTTGGCCTTCGGCTATCTCTTTCGTCAACCGAAAACGAAACGGTTCGTCGCCGGGCCATTCCGCCAGATCGTTCGAAAGCATTCGTGAAATATCCCAAATCTTCATCGTCCGATTAATTCTGATACTTGGTTCTTACTCATATTCATATTCCTGCTCTTCCTTCAATGTCTGTTCTCAATGGGGATGAGCAGGAGTAGGAATAAACAGCAATTGCAGCGCACACCGCAAGTTGTTCAACAGTCAGTCACTTGCGTTTTATGTTGACCCCAAAATCAAGAAAGGACGATCTCCAGATCGCCCCGGCGCCCTAGAGACCGCTGCTCCTTGAGTTCCGCAATAATCGCTCGCGCAGCCCTTTCGCTGGCTCCATCTTCGCCCAAGTCCATGACGATATCATCAAACGCCGTAATCATCCGGTCTCGCGCAGCTGCATGATCCAGTAGCTGCCGCACGGCCTTGGCGATCGCGTTCGGTCTTGCCCGGTGCTGGATGAATTCGGGAACTACTTCTCTGTCTGCAAGCAAATTAGGCATGCCAAGATACTTCACGTTCACCACGAGTCGCGCTGCCAGGTAGGTCGGCCACGCGACCTTGTAAATCAGCACAAACGGCAACCGGAAATAAGCAGCTTCAAGCGTAGCGCTCCCTGATGCCACGATTCCGGCAAACGCGCGCTGCATCAGCGCGGCTGTTTCGCCTACTTTGATTTGAATTGCTTGGCGATCTTGTGGCGCTGCATCCCTCACCCTCGCCTCTCCCCTCGATGAGTGGGCTCATTTCACGGGCGAGCTCCGCTGACGCGGCTGCGACTTCGAAACGCAAATTCTGGTTGTGCCTTTGAAGTTCGCGCAAGGTCTGAATCATCACCGGAAAAATTTTTCGCACTTCGCGCAAGCGGCTGCCCGGAAAAAGCCCGATTAAGTTCGGATCACGCTCAGTGTCGATCTTCTGTGCCTGCAATCTTTCGATCATCGGGTGACCGACAAATAGTGCGCGCAGGCCTGATTGGTTGTAGAGATCGGCCTCGAACGGAAAAATGCAGAGCACCAGATCGATGAAGCGCGACATTTTCTTGATTCGGCCGCGATTCCAAGCCCACACTTGCGGGCTGATGTAGTAAATTACCTTTTGTTGTATATTACCTTTTGTTGCGGTGACTCCTTCCGCAACGCGCGGGCCAGGCGCAAATTGAAACCCGGGTAATCGATCAGCACGACCGCGGCGGGTTTGTTTTCCTGAATTTCGTTGAGTGTTTGGTGAAACTGTTCTCGAAAATAACCATACTTTCTGATTACTTCCCACAAACCAAGAACCGCTGCCTCGCCGATCCAATTTGTGAATTGCTCGCCGGCGACCTCGCGCATCTGCGGACCACCGCGTCCTATGAATTGAAGATTGGGAGCCAACTCGCGCAGGGAACGTATCAACGAGGCCCCGTGATTATCCGCGCTCGCTTCGCCCGCGACGAAATAGATGGTCATCGATTTCATTCTTATTGTAGCTACCGGCCGGTGGGCTGTCCTCGCCCGACGCTCCTCAAGAGACCGTCCACAGGGCGGTGGTGGCTACAGCGTTCAAGGCAAGGACACATCAGCGAAGCTCTTATGCACTCGAGCCGATTTGCTTCGTTATTTTGACTGCCAACTCCAGTGCCGCTGTCGCTTGAGAACCCGAAACGCGCGGCTGGCGTCCGGTGCTTGCGCATTCGATGAACGAAGTGAGTTGAAGTTTAAGCGGTTCGCCGTGTTCAATCTCGACTCTATCGCGCGTGATCTGCTTTCCAAAGCGCCGATAGATTTCGCCACTTTGACTTTGATAATCCAGTGAGAGATAGGCGTCCTCCTGAAAAATGCGAATCTTGCGAACGCGCTCGGGACTGATGCGGCTCGAGGTAACATTTGCCACGCAACCGTCTTCGAAATGCAATCGCGCGTTCGCGATGTCTTCGTCCCGGCTAAGCACGGGCACGCCGACGGCATCAATGCTCCACAGAGGCGAACGCACGAAATGCAAAATGACTTCCAGATCATGGATCATTAAATCGAGAACGACGCCAATATCGGTGCTGCGTTCCGGGTACGGCGAGAGCCGATGCGCTTCGATGAATCGTGGATGAGTCAGGTGTTTTTCGAGCGCGCCTAGGACCGGGTTGAATCGCTCTATGTGGCCAACCTGCAAAATCAGTCCGTTTCGCGCAGCCAACTCTGCCAGTTCGGCAGCGTGCGCAGTGTTGTCGGTAATCGGTTTCTCCACTAGCACATGTTTGCCGCTCGCCAGGAGAGACCGCGCAACCGCGTAGTGTGTGTTGGTCGGCGTTGCTACGGATGCGGCGTCAACCATCGAAATAAATTCATCGAGCGATTTGGCAGGTGTCGCGCCGAATTTTCTCGCGATTGTGTGATTCCTTGCAAGATCGACATCATACACCGCAGTGAACTGAGCCGACGGAATCTCCGCATACAACCGCGCATGATTGCTCCCGATATGACCCACTCCAACAACACCAATGCGTAATTTGTTCATTTGACTGAGCAATCGCAGTCAACCCCGAAAGCTTTCGGGGTCAAACTGCACATCGGTGCTATGGGTCGTATGAGTCCTATGATTTCTTCCTTTTGCGATGGATCACTCCACGCCGTTTGCGAGGAACCACTCGTACGTTTGCGCGATGCCGTCCCGCAGCGGGATCGCTGGCTGCCAGCCGAGGGCGCGTAGCTTGGTGACATCCAAAAGTTTTCGCGGCGTGCCATCCGGCTTGGTGGTGTCCCAGGCGAGTTCGCCATCGAAACCGACGACATCGCAGATTAACTCCGCCAATTCGCAGATCGAGATGTCTTCACCGCAGCCAACATTGATTATCTCAGGCGAATCGTATTTCTGCAGTAGAAACAAGCAGGCCGACGCAAGGTCATCCACGTGCAAAAATTCACGGCGCGGTTTTCCGGAGCCCCACACGATCAGCTCTCGATCTTTCCGCGTCTTGGCTTCGTGCGCTTTACGCAAAAGCGCGGCCAGCACGTGTGATGTTTCCAGATCGAAATTGTCGTTCGGGCCGTAAAGATTCGTCGGCATCGCCGAGATGAAGTTCGCCCCATGTTCGCGAGAATATGCCTGGCAAAGTTTGATGCCGGCAATCTTCGCTATGGCGTAAGCTTCATTGGTTGGCTCGAGCGGACCGCTCAGCAACGCTGTTTCTGGAATTGGTTGCGGCGCGTACTTCGGGTAAATGCAGGAGCTTCCAAGAAAGAGCAGCTTACGCACGCCAGCTCCGTAGGCTGAGTGAATAACGCTGTTCTGGATCCGTAAATTCTCGAGCAGGAA
>QHNF01000399.1:0-2030 GCA_003218345.1 Verrucomicrobiota bacterium
TCTACTACTGGCTCGGTTATCACCTCTCCCGGTTGGTCGGCCGATTGTTTTTTCATTTTCGTGTAATCCATCGAGAGCGCATGATTCAGACCGGCCCGGTGATTCTCGCGATGAACCATCAGAGCTATCTCGATCCGCCGCTTGCCGGAATTACGTGCGATCGGGCGATTTACTTTCTGGCGAAACGAACGTTGATGAACACGCCGCTGCTCCGCTGGTTTTTGCCAAAGCTGAACGTGATCCCAGTTAATCAAGAAGGTATCGACCGCAGCGCTCTTAAGGCTTTGATTCGTGTACTCAAGTCCGGGAACGCAGCGTTGGTTTTTCCAGAAGGTTCACGCACGCTGGATGGTAATTTGCAGCCAGCCGAACCAGGATTAGGTCTCGTGATTGCAAAAACGCTCGCCCCGGTCGTGCCGATGCGGATATTTGGAGCCCACGAAGCCCTGCCGCGCGGAGGCGGTGGCTTGCACTTTGTGCCAATCACAATTGTAGTGGGAGAGCCGATTTTTTTTACGGCAGCCGATCTGGACTCGCCTGGAAAGCACCTCTACCCGCGGCTAAGCCAGCGCGTGATGGATGCGATTTCGGCATTGCGCTTGAACTAATGCGCGTTATTCCTAACCCGCATCACTTCCTTGCGCGCAAGATCGAAATCGACCCTTCAAGCATGAATTCGCCGCGGCCGCCTCCCGAACAATTTCAGACCTCCCGGCTCTCAAAGAGCACTCTGGTGCTGATGCTCATCATCGTCGGATCACTGGCGTTGTTGGCTATTTTTGCCAATATCCAGAGTTTTCGACGCGGAGAGGTCGAGACTGTCGTGGTGAGACCGGCAGCTTCACCAACGCCACAGGCGCGCTAAGTTTTGTTTGACTCGCGGTGCTCCTTCCGTTTTCTTCGTGTCCGATTAAACGGAAACAACTGTAATTACTTCTGATATGAAAAAACTTTTTGTCCTGTGCATGCTTATTCCTTTGGCAATGGTTTGCTCCTGCCAAAAACAAGATTCGACCGCTGAACAACGACTTACTCAACGGAAAGCGGAGCTGGACGCGCGCGAGAAAGCGTTGGATGAAAGAGAGAAAGCGTTGGCCGATAGAGAAAAGGCCGTAGCGAGTGCGCCGCTGGTTCCCAATCCGCAGTCGCGGGCCCTGAGGCGGGACAACTCTGGAAATCCAGCGGCTTCGCTCATTCCTCCTGGTCTGTCGCCAGACTCTCCGGAGCGCAAGGCTGAAAGAGAGAGAAGAATACAAGAGCGACTTGCACAGAGGCAGCGCAGGCTGGAAGCATTGCAGAGAATGAGATCGCTTGGCGGGGAAGCCTCTCCCGGTGCTGAAAACACAGACGCCGTTTCACCATCTCCTTCGTCCACACCGCAGTAAACACGAGGCACTGATCACGCGCCTCGGCCAGAACTGGCAGCTGAATTCGCGCGCCGCGCTGCGAGCTCGCGAGCGTATTCGAGTGTGTCGATAGAATCGACATTCTTATCGCGCCGGATTGCTTTGATTCTTGGAAAACGCAGGGCCAATCTGCTGGCGTGACGCGTGCTAGGCTGGATTGAATTGAACGCGACTTCGAGGACTACGTCCGGTTTCACGTCACGGTATCGGCCATGATCGGCGATCGTGTTCTGTTTGAAGTGCTCGGTTAACTCGACAATCTCCGCATCGGTCAAGCCGCTGTAAGCTTTCCCGATTGGCAAAAGTTCGCCGGTCTCTTCGTCGCGCACAGCAAATGTATAATCACTCAACACGTTGCTACGCTTGCCGTGGCCAAACTCAGCCGCGACGACCACTACATCCAGCGTCGCCAGTTCTTTCTTGAGCTTGAACCAAAACATCCCACGAGTGCCGGGTAAATAGAAGCTTTCTGGATTCTTGATCATCAGACCTTCGTTTAAGCGCTGGCGAGCTTGTTGAAATGTTTGTTCGATCTCAGCGGCAGAATGCGCCAGCGTTGCCCTCGCAATTTGAAATTGCGGCGGTAATCGCACGTCACCGAGGTGTTTTCGACGCTCGCGCAAC
>QHNF01000399.1:2188-6163 GCA_003218345.1 Verrucomicrobiota bacterium
CCTTCCTGGAAGGCAATAATTTCACCGTCGATAATCAGTTCTTCCTGGAAGTTCCTGGCTTGATCGGCCAGGTCCGGAAATTGATCGGTGATGCGGCGCAAATCCCGCGAGAAAATTTCGACTCGTTGTGCGCTGCGATGAAGCTGCGCGCGAATACCGTCGAACTTATCTTCCAAATGAACCGTTGCTAGCGTGGCTGAGTCCGGTGCGCGGTCACTGCCTGAAGTTTCAACGAACCGTTGCCATACTGCTTCGGCTGTCGGTTCAGGGCTTGCAAGCATGCACTTGATCGGACGAAAGATCGACAGCTCGGCATGGTGAAGTTCCTTTCGCGAAGCGAGTACTGCCGTTGCGCCAATATCACCCAGAAGCATATTGGTTTGCTTCACCTCATCCAGCGGCGCGCCGAAGGCGCGAGCGATCGCTTCTTCGACGAGTCCCTCTCGTAATCCGATGCGCAAGTCTCCGCTAAGAATCTTCACCAGATACTGACCTTCTCTCGGGGAAAGTGCGGCAAAGCGCGATTGCAGCAGATGGGTCTTCGCGATTGGGCCGCGCGCTTTCTCTAACGCATCGAAGAAAATTCGCGACTCCTGGAGCGTGAACGACTCAGGGTTGGTGCGGTTATCCAATGCTTCGAACGCAACTTTCCCGGCGTCGCCATGGCGATGGGCAATTCGGCGAAATTCTGAGTCGCTCAGTTTCGCCGCCGCCATTATTGCACGGTAAATGATCGATCCTCCCACTTGCAACGTGCGCAGATCGCTCTGGGCAAGAGCGCTGCCGGTAAAGTAAATCGCTGCAATGGCAAGCCGGTCCTGGTCGAGCGTCGTGAAATAATCCGCAAGCAACCGGATCTTCTCCAGTTTTGCAACGGTCCCACCAATTGCTTCGCCAAGATTGGCAAACATGAAAAATTCGGATTTGGATTGAGGAGCGCGGGCATGTTGCCCGCTCTGTCCAGCATTTTGCCGGACAGCTTCAACATGGGTTTTGCCAGAGGCCGTCGGCAACGTGCCGTCAGCAGCGGGCAGAATGCCCGCGCTCCCAAAACTCAGTTCCATTTGATTTTCTTCCGTGAGTGCCCACGCCTCCATGCCGCGTTCGCGCAAGTCGCGAGCAAACTCAGCGGCGAACCCGTGAAGGGTGAGCACCCGTTTGGGCTGGACGAGATCGACGTAGCGAACCAGGTCGTTGTAATCAGCGTGATCAGAAAGAGCAAAGGCGGCATTAACTTGATAACGATAGACCGCATCTGGGTCGACCGCCCAGCCAGTGATCATGGCCACACGCTTGTGTCGAATTTTTTCCAGCATGTGCGAGCGATTCACACTGGGTGGGCAGATGAGAACTTTTCCTGCAACATCATTTGCATTGTAGCGGACGTATTTGCAAAACGATTGGCCGAACTGCTCGTAGATGCGGGTCATCTGATAAACCGAACCGTGCAGCATGGGCGTTAGCCCCGCTCCATCGAGCGAACAGAGTATTTCCTGCGCTTTGCCTAACGAATACCCGAGCAGCACCGGCACTTCGTGATCGTCAATTGTTTCGCGGCAAAAAGTGACCACTTGTTCGATGACTTGTTCCGTTGGCGGAAATCTATAGCGCGGCAGGCCGAAGGTGGTCTCCATGATAAGCGTATCAGCTGGCGCCACTCTATCTGCTCCGCGGATTTTCCGGGACGCAGCTTGAAATCTCCCGTGTAAAGCAGTGTCTCGTCGTCGATAAAAAGGAGACATTGCGCCGAACCGAAGATATGCCCGGCGGGCAACAACATAAGATTGAGACCACGCACTGTTCGTTTTTCATCAAATGGCAGAACATGCTCGGTGCGCGGCCCGGGTAGCCGACTTTGCATCAAACGCGCTGTTCGCTCGGAAACGATAATCTCCTCGTGTGGCGCAATGTGGTCACTATGCGCGTGTGAGACGAAAGCGAAGTGCTTTGCTTCCCATGGGTCCAGCCACAGATCCTGGTGCGGCAGATACACCCCGCGGTCATAACGAACTTCAATCACGAAAATAAGTTTACTTTCAGATTCGTGCGAGTTCCATAGGACCGATAAGACGTATGAAACATATGTGTTGCGCGTTGACACGCGATTCGAAACCCGGCTTTATTAAACGAATGAGATTTGCGGTCCTCGTCTTCGCCTTGGCCTTTTTGGCCCTGAGCGCTTCCAGCGAGGGCGCGCGAGAAGAACCAAGAGTCCTTGCAAAGGTAACATCGCTCCCGGTCGCGTTGAACAACGATTTCGAGTTTCGAAAAACGAAGCTTTTCTTTTTGAGTGAGAAGGGACCAAAACCAGGTGAGGGTGCACGGCAATCGACAAGTACGCTTAACCAGAAGAGCAATTCGCCGAGCCAGAAGACGGCGACGCTGCAGGACGCCCCCATTACGTTTGAGCGCCAATACCGGCTCTTCGGAGCGGTCACGGGAGTCGATCAACGCCAACGTTTCGGGAATTACTTCGATTTCTTTTGGCGGGCCAAACGGCCCTCCGATCTCACTGTGCGCCTGGAGTATCGCCAGGAAAAATTGCACGAGCACGTCCAGGCGCAGGAGATTTCATATCGAAACGTGCACGGCACTCATGAGACCGAATTTAAGGTCATTGGAGACGATTATTTTGATGACGGACGCGTGATTGCCTGGCGATGTCTGTTAATCGAAAATGGCCAGATCGTAGCGGAAAACCGCTCTTTCATGTGGGAGTAACATCAGAGCGGTCTGTCGAGCCGCTTCGTGCTCGCGCTTGTACTCATACTCAAAAGGCGCGGGCTATTATTTGAATAATGCGGCTCTTTAGGCTCTGCGCTTCGAATTAATCCTTAAAACTTTCTCGAGTCCGCAAGGTTTGACAGCATGCCTTGCGGGCTGGTATCCTTTATTTAGTAAACGTGGAGTCATCTATCCAAGTAGGGGTGAGCGGCCCGACCGTATGGGTGAAAGTGGAGGGGAAAGGTAGTTTCCTCAACAGCGGGAATCTCAAGGAATTCGCACGCGAGATGTTGGACCGCGGCTATCGCGAATTTGTGGTGGATCTGGCAGATTGCGCCATGATGGATTCGACATTCATGGGAACGATGGCCAGCGTAGCGCTCCGGTTGAAGGAGCTCGGTCACGGTCATCTACACATCGTTCACTGTGGAAATCGCAGTCAGGAACTTCTCTCTGGGCTAGGCTTGGATCAAATATTTGATATTCATGGCAATGGCGCGCGCCCGCCGGAATGTGAAGCGCTCGAGCAAACTTCCGGAGGCCAGTCGCGAGAGGCCCAAAAACAGGAGCAAACCGAAACGATGCTGGAAGCGCATGAGGCACTTTGCGAGGCGGCGCCGGAAAATCTCTTTCGCTTCAAGGACGTTCTCGATTACTTAAAACAAGACCTTCATCACGAGACGCCTTCGAAGTAAGCTGGCCCTTGCATGATGTGGCCGACTCTTCTCTTCGGATTGCTTCTCGCGTCTGTTTCCGGGTGGATTGCTACCGCTTCCTTCCAGACACGACGGATCCGGAGGCTGGAGCGCTCTCATGAGGAGATCCAAGTCGAGGAGACGCTCGTTTTCGATTTCCTCCACGGGCTCGGCGAAGCTTTCAGGGAGACCATTCGACCTCAGGAACTGCACCGCCTTATCGTCGAGGGCGCTACGCGTATTCTCGACGCGCACGGCGGCGCACTTTACGTCACCGATCGCACGGGCGGGAAACTCACTCCAGCCTTTCTCTCCAAAGGCTGTCCACCGTTGGTAGATATTCCGGCGAATATCCTGCAACAGGCGGCCGCCGCCCCCATGGCGCTTGAGAGCTTGTTACGCCTGCATACGCTTGGCCCGGGCGAAGGAGTGATTGGACGCGTCTGGCAAACAGGACAGTCCGTTTGTTTGAACGAGTTCTCAGAAGCGCCGGAGTTGGCGAAATTGCGCGGCAGCGCCTTTGGCACTGCATCGATCATGGCGGCGCCTCTCCGTT
>QHNF01000399.1:6194-8350 GCA_003218345.1 Verrucomicrobiota bacterium
CGTTTTCGCAGGGTGATTTCGTCGTTTTTAAATCGATCGCAGAGCAGTCCGCTTTCGCTCTCTACAACGCCATAATCTATTCAATGGCGAACGAAAAAAAGCGCCTCGATCACGATCTGGAAATCGCACGAGACATTCAGCGTATCTTGCTCCCAGCCGAAGCGCCGGCGATTAACGGATTTCAGATCAGCGGTCTTAACGTGCCGGCGCGCCAGGTGAGCGGCGATTATTTTGATTACATTCAGGTCGATGAAGAGCGGCTAGGCGTGGCAATCGCAGACGTTTCGGGAAAAGGCATTCCCGCATCGCTGATCATGGCGATTTGCCGTAGCGTCTTGCGTGCTGAGGCGGCCCGGAACCCATCTCCGGCCGATGTCTTGCGAAAGGTGAACCGGCAACTTTATCCCGATATCAAGGAAGACATGTTCATCAGTATGGCCTATCTTATTCTGGATCACCAACGCGACGGCGTCACGCTGGCGCGCGCGGGACACGATGCGCCATTGCTTTATAAGCAGCAGTCGCAAACTGTTACGCCGGTTAAATCGCCGGGAATGGTCGTGGGAATTGACAGCGGAAACGTGTTTGATAGGCTTACGTCTGATTTCGCCGTCCCGCTCGAGCGCGATGATTGCCTCGTTCTCTACACCGACGGTGTGACCGAAACGCTTAATGCCGAAGGAGAAGAGTTCGGCCTCGACCGCATGATGCAATCGGTTCGCGCCAGCGCAACCGATGGAGCGCAGGCGATTGTAAAGAAAATCATCGGGGATGTGCGCGACTTTACCGGTTCACTTCCTCAAAATGACGACATCACTTTGATTGCGGTCCGCAAAACATGAAAAAGAGTCCTGTTCCGGAACAAAACAAACAAATGAAACAAGGGGCATCGGCAACATCGATGTCTTCATCTGCAGCGCCTGCGACCGGCGCCGAGCAAACCGAAGCAGAAGATCCAACCGCCGGTTTGCAAGCTGATCTCGACCGGTTCCGCGATCTCGCATTGCGCAGTCAGGCTGATTTTGAGAATTACAAAAAGCGCTCTGCGCGCGAAAAGGAAGAAGCGATCAAATACGCCAATAGCTCGCTACTCGAGCGATTGGTCGGAATTATTGATAATTTCGAGCTCGGTCTCGAAGCCGCGAAAGAGCAAGGCAAACACTCTCCGATATATTCCGGAATGGTTCTCGTTCAGAAACAACTTAACGACTTGCTAGCTGAAAATGGACTGCAACCAATCGAGGCCGAAGGCAAAACATTCGATCCGAACCTGCACGAAGCAATCACACATGAGCCAAGCGATCAATTTCCCGAAGGAATTGTCCTACGTCAGGCCCGCCGCGGTTATCGATTTAAAGATCGTTTGCTGCGGCCTTCGAGGGTCATCGTTTCCAGCGGACCGGCAAAATAAGTGAGGCTTCTTGCTTGCTTCGCTTATTAGTCCCATAAGTCACACAGGGCTTATCGGTCATATGGCAACGGAGAAACGCGATTACTACGAAGTGCTGGGCGTTGAGCGAAACGCCACCGATGAGGAGGTCAAACGCGCCTACCGCAAACTCGCGGTAAAGTTTCATCCAGACAAAAATCCGGACGATCCGCGCGCCGAGGAAAAATTCAAGGAATTAGGCGAAGCGTACGATGTGTTGATGGACCTGGACAAACGTGCTGCTTACGATCGCTTCGGCCATGCGGCCTTTGCGCAGGGTGGCGCCGGTTTTGGCCGCGGTTTTCACGATCCATTCGACATTTTCCGAGAAGTGTTCGGCGGCGGCGAATTCGGCGGCGGAATTTTCGAGACATTCTTCGGCGGCGGCGAACGCACGGAAGATCGACGGCGCGGATCGGATTTGCGCTACGATATGCAGATCGCATTGGAAGAAGCGGCTTTTGGCGCCGACAAAGAGATTGAGATCGAGAAGCTCGACGTCTGCGGCAAATGCAAGGGCAGCGGCGCTGACCCAGGGTCGCGCACGATCAGTTGCCCCACCTGCGGCGGCCGCGGTCAAGTGGTTAGTTCGCGCGGATTTTTCCACATTTCGCAAACGTGTCCGCGCTGTCGCGGCGCTGGCGAAATCATCGAAAAACCGTGCCAGCAATGCCGCGGTGAGGGGCGCGTGGAAAAACTGAGCCGCGTCAAATTGAAAATCCCGGCC
>QHNF01000393.1 GCA_003218345.1 Verrucomicrobiota bacterium
ACCAATGATGACTTCCCGATCAACTAAAGGCCGATCGCACGTAAGCAGGATGACCGCGTCAAGATTCGGATAAGCTGCAAGTGATTCCTACAAACCAGTACGGATGGAATTTCCAATTCCGCGCTGCCGGTTTGGGTTTTCAACGAGCAAAACTTTTTCGCCCCGTCAATTCGCTTGCCATACGTTCGGATCCGGCTCAAATCACGACAGCGCTTTGAGATTGAAACGGCTGTAGCCGTGTGGTGTCTCAGCGCAGTTGGCGCGGCGCGTCGCCGATACCCGGATACTTCACAGAAGCCAAGCCGCCCAAAAAATTTTCCATAATTTTATTCTTTTCATCCGCAGATTTTTTGGCATACGACAGAGTCTCGGAGGAATTTATATATCCGGTTCATCGTAAAATCCTTCTGGGCACAGCTTTTTTTGCGTTGATTGTTCCATCGGCATTGGCCGATCTCTTTCCGGGGTCTGGACCTGTTGTCTCGGGCAAAGTCGCGCGTCTTCGTCTCGGCCGTGCGGCTGCGCCGAAAAATGCGCCGCTCTCGGTGAGACGAGCAATCTGGGCTGCCAATCAACTTCGCTCCAAGCCATATCGTTACGGTGGCGGTCACAAATCATTTGATGACCGCGGTTACGATTGTTCCGGTACGATCTCCTATGTTCTCGGCGCGGCGGGATTGATACCTTCCCCGCTTAGCTCAACGGAGTTTCGCAGCTATGGCGAGCGCGGCCCTGGCAGATGGATCACCGTCTATGCGCGCGAGGGTCACACCTTCGCCGTTATCGCTGGGCTGCGACTCGATACGACGCCGTTCGATCATTACACCGGGAAATGGGCGCCGCGCTGGCAAAGCACCGATCGGCCGCCACGCGGTTTTGACGCGCGGCATCCGGTTGGGTTATGAATTCACCGGCGGTGTAGTGTCTGCTGTCCTCAGCGGACGTCGCTTTGCCGTGCTGGATGCAATGCGCTGAGGACAGCGCACACTATAGCCACATAATCTCCAGTGTTGGCGTTTGGCGCTTCTTGAGCAACGTTCCGCGCTTCATGCAACGCAAAGCAAAATCAATATGCTGATTTCTCGTCCGGTTGTTCTGGCGAACGCCGCATCGCTAATGGTGCTGGTGCCATTTTGCGTAACCGCACAGGAAAAATCTCATGTCACTTCAGACCAAGTGACTCATGCCATTCACGAACTCGAAAAACTCGCACAAAAGCAAATTCAAGAAAATGCGCTGCCTGGACTAGCCATCGCGGTGGTGTTTCAAGACAAGGCGGTGTACGCAAAAGGATTCGGGATTCGCGATACCAGCACAAACGTGCCCGTGGATGCAGACACAGTGTTTCAACTCGCGTCGCTTTCCAAACCAATTGGCTCGACGGTAGTGGCCGAGCTGGTCGGTGAAGGTAAAATCACCTGGGACTCAAAACTTAGCTTACTCGATCCCACATTCGCGATGTTCGATCCGTGGGTAACGCGCGAAATCACGATCCGCGACATGTACGCGCATCGCAGCGGCTTGCCTGAGCACGCGGGCGATTTGCTCGAAGATTTGGGTTTCCCGCGCGCGGAAATTTTGCATCGCCTGCGCTATCAACATCCCGGGAGCAGTTTTCGTTCGCATTACGCGTACACAAATTTTGGGATGACCGAAGGCGGCGTCGCGGCAGCGAAAGCGTACGGGCTTGAATGGGAAGAAGCGTGCAAACAAAAATTATACAACCCGCTGGGCATGAGTTCGACCAGCTCCCGTTATGCGGATTTTATGGCGCGCAGGAACAAAGCATTGGGACATGTGCTGGTAGATGGCAAATGGGTGCAAAAGTTCAAACGCGATCCAGATGTGCAATCGCCGACGGGTGGGGTGAGTTCTTCTGTAAACGACCTGGCGAAGTGGCTGCGGTTGCAACTTGGGAATGGCAAATTTGATGGCAAACAAGTCGTGGATAATGACGCGCTGGTCGAAACGCATCACCCGCAAATGCTGACCGGCTTTAACCCCTTCACACAACTGCCGA
>QHNF01000394.1 GCA_003218345.1 Verrucomicrobiota bacterium
TCGTCGATCTTGAACTGGGCCTGGCAAGGCGAAACACCTAACGAGCCGCGAGTGAATATGCCTCAGCGGAAATCATAGAAGGAGCGACATTTGCTAGACTCGGCACACCCGGAATCTCGATCCAACCGGCTTCATCGAAAAACCACGAACGCCGATCGACTTTGATGAACAAGTCGTGGATCGGCGAAAATAGATGCAATGGAAGCGTGAACTCGCCGGCAAACGGATGGCCCCGGTAACGGGCGATACCGACACTGCGATTCGTCGCGCAATCCAATACCTTAAGGTCGGCCGAGCGGCTGGGAAGACGAATCTGGCACGCGCGCGTTCGCCCAAGCGAATCGCGACCCAAAATGAAAAACTTGTTCCTCGGCATACGAAACGGATCAACTGAAAAGCGAAGATCGACATCGAGGTTGTCATGCGCTCGAGAAACGGAATAAACGGCGCCATCGCGCCGGACAGCGCTCTCGCGTTCGACACGAAGAAAGCGTTCCGGCCGCGCGGCGTATCTAAGAAAACGTCGCTTCGACAGTTTGATTTGCGTTCGATGGCAGCGAATTGCTTCGCGTTTTTTGGCGGTCTCTGATTCGGAGGATGATAATTCCGCGGAACGGTCGAAGAACGCGGCGCTGCGGCCGTGCACCAAATAATTCCACTGCGATATTCGCGGCGCCGAAAAGTCGGCGAAGATGAGCCGCATCATAACGGCAACGGCGTTGTGGTCTGGGTGAATGTCGAAGAGTGAAGGCGCAAGGATGTCTGTGGGTGACCAATCGTCGATCACTCGAGTGATTCGCGTGAGTGCTCTGTCGCAATCACGCAACAAAAGATCGGTCAGGCCCTGGTCTGGCAGAGCAAGGAATTGAACGTCTGCAGGGCGGATATCTAGGACACGCAGCGCTGCCAGGGCTTCTGCGCGCCGCAATTTTCCCCACCGTTTTCGATCCGATGGACTCA
>QHNF01000395.1 GCA_003218345.1 Verrucomicrobiota bacterium
CACAGTGCACTTCATCGGGGCAGGAACAGCGAGCGTACGATGTTTGGCTAACGCACCGTATCGGCGCCAGCGGTCCGTCAATCAACCGAATGACAGCGCCAAACTTTATTCGGTTCATAGGCCGCGCAAGTGAGTAGCCACCAAACTTCCCGCGTCTGCTTTTCACATATCCGGCTGCCTTAAGCTGCGTAAAAATCTGCTCGAGGAATTTGATCGGTAGTTTTTCCTTCGTGGCCAGCTCGTTAATCTGAAGCATCGGCCAACCGAGTTCGGAAGCGATGCCAAGATCGATCAGAGCGCGGAGCGCATATTCGCCACGTTTAGAAAGTTTCATGTCTTGCTGATACTACTCCGGCTCGGTCTGAAAATGCAAAGCTTTACCGTCATTCTCGCGCACGTACTGGTTGAGAGAGTCGGAGATGGCGAACAAGACCGGACCGCCGGTCACGCGGCCGGACATGAAATCCATCAGCCCGCTCGTCCCCTTCCGGCGCGCGATAGAGTGCGGTAGATAGCGCAGCCAAAGCAAACACGACCGTAGAGAGGGTGAGTGCGCTCCCGAAGTACAACATTGTTTCAAATTCAAGCCAAACCGCGCCCGCGCAGAATGAGCCCAAACAAATCGATCCCATTATTCGTCTTTTCATGTTTAGTGTCCTCCGCTTTGACCATTAAATCCTACTCGATTACTATAGTTTGATATTCCCCACTAATTTACTAGGAAATAAAAGGCAAGCACTTTTTTTAAAGATTTTTTTGCCCTCGGCCGGCCCTTCAAAAGGCGATGTGACGATCGCCTGCTCCCGATCACGGACTATTCTTTACAGAGAAGTCTTCGGAGATACCGATCCGTGAAAAAGATTGTTCGCCGCGACGGAAACGATGGCCGCTGCGATGGTCGTTATCAGAAGCGTGCCGCCGGCAGCGCAAGCAGGGTCGGGCAGAATATCAGGATGGCCATGCTCGGCTGAATCCGGTCCCCGAGATGCTTAGGCGTTGTAGCCGAATCGCGGATCAAGCTCCGTCAACGCGTCCGCAGCATATTCCTGATCCTCGGCCGCAAGATACTCTCGATAACCGCCTACTTTGCCGCGGCGCACCTTGAACGACTCCGGATCACGCACATCGCCGGGATGCAGGATCTTGGAATCAAATACTCCGGCTGCCTCCAATTTTTGCATGTTCTCGAACCGGGAAAACTCGAGCGCGCCCTGAAAGATCGGCATCTCCGGCTCTGATTCGCCAAGCAACGCAAGTAGATCTCGGAAATGTTCGGCTGGCGATGCGCGCAGCGATTCATATCTGAGAAGGGTAAAATTGTTGCGGCCTGAGAATTCTGCGAGCCAATCATTCATGGTGTTTATAATGGCCCGCACGCCGAACCTTCTGTCCCGCAACACGTCGCTGACTGTCTTTTTCTCGAACTCTGCCGCGGCGTTAGGATCGCGCCTCGTTAATTGCAGATAGAGAGAAACAAAACAATCACGCGGGTCCCGCACGAGCAGAATGATCTTTGCCCTTCGAAGCTCCCTGCTCGGCACCAGATATTTGCCGCGCAATCTGTCCCAGAGATCACCTTTTGTCCGGTGCTCGAACAGATCGTGAGAAAATACAATCCTGGGAAAGCCTGGTAGGTCGTAACGTCCTGGCTGAAGGGTGAATTCCAGATCGTGACGCTTGCAGAAGTAAGCGCACAGAAATGCGCGGACCCATGTGCGCCCGCTCTTTGGCACCGAAAGAATGATGACTTCCCCACCGGAAAGTGCACCGGCGCGACTGCTGAAGTTACGGCGCGTCCATCGTGCAACTGGCCGCCACAATCGAGATCGCGAGACAGGTTTGTCTGTGGCTGGAAAGCCCGAAAGGGCTTGGGGCCGGCTCTCCTTGTAAGCGCCTGTCTGTTCCGGCTGAGCTCCGGCCAAAGATTGAGATGTTATGTCAATTGCCATTCAGATGGTTTGTATGAACGCTCGGGACTGTTGCATCACACCCCAAAAAGAGGTATCTGTTCAAGCACAATTATTTGGGGGCGCACTGGCTTCGACTCATCGTTGGAAGCGCAGGC
>QHNF01000396.1 GCA_003218345.1 Verrucomicrobiota bacterium
TTTCTCGTCCGGCAATACTACAAGGAGCGCGCCCGTTTTTGATTCCACGTGCATCGGCTCGCGCACATCGAAAAACTTTCGCGACTCCTCTTGGGCGGTCACCCCGGCTTTCTTAACAAGATCGACGTAGGGCTGCGCGCTACCATCTCCGATTGGCGGCTCGTTTGCGTCCATTTCGACTATGGCGTTATCCACGCCCATCGCCCAAAGCGCCGCGAGCACGTGCTCGACTGTATGTACGCGCACCGAACCTTCCCCGATAGTCGTAGCGCGCTCAACCGTTTTGAGATTATTGATCCGGGCGTCAATCGTGGGTTCGTCCTGTAAATCTTTGCGTTTGAATTTGATTCCATGATCCGTCGGCGCGGGATGAAGTTTCAGCGAGACTTTTTCACCCGTGTGCAGTGCCGTACCGCTAAAGCTGGCAGACTTACCAACGGTGTGTTGAAACTCGTGAGTAGAGGCCATTTGTGATTAGCAATCGCTTGCGTTGTAGCGGTGCTTGTGTCAAGCACCGTTCTTTGATTTCAGCGGTCACGAACTGCCGCTACACGTCATTTCAATTCGAACTCGCCGCAATCGAAAGCCATCATCTTATCGACATTCGAGACGCGGAATTGATGAAGACCTGTGCCGTCATCCTGCCAAATATCGACAGATTTGTCGCCGTTCTTCGTAATCAATGCGCGCGTCAAACTCGGCGACTCACTTATAGTAAATAACGGCAGGTCGTCGATCGTCTTCAAGTAGCTTCCATCGCTACTAAACCCGACGGCTAGGTCAATTATTGCTCGTTTATCGTTCGCCAGCGGATTAGGCATGAGTTTCACTTTCACCCTGGCAGTCGCGTCATTTTCGGGAGGCGGTCCGGCAGCCGCCGGACGGCTCAGTTCCTCTACTTTGAGAGGACCGACCAGATAGCCGCGAGCGTGATATTTTCCAGCAGGCAAATCTTCGTCATCATCATTTTTGCCCTCCCACTGCGTCACGAGCGCGTCTGCGCCGATTTTGAATTCGTTCAGTTTTGCTTCCTGATGCAAAACACGCACAAGCTTGCCTGCTCTATCGTAAATACCCAGGCTGATCGTACCGTCCAGGGGCGGCGGCACGAAACTGATGCGGACGTTTCGCGCAGGTGAAGCTGAAGGACCTTGGCCCGGGACAGGCGAAGGCGTGACAGATTCTTCGGGCAAGATCGAAGAAGCAGGAGATTCTTCCGGTATGGCGGAAGGAGTCGGCGTTGGTGATTCTTGCGCGAAGACGGCAGAAGTCAAAAACGCCATCAGTATCGCGGTATTGGTCTTTGTTGTCATGTCGAGCAGAGTCGAGACATCTCTTATTTAGGTAAAAAACGAGACCGAGAACAACAGCCAGAGATTCCTCGACTTCGCTCGGAATGACAAGTGAACTAGATGTAATAACGCCAGTTCACGCTTGGGAAAAGGTTATCACGCCATTCGCAATCGCGCAGAAATTCTTCAGTGACATCCCCGTTGGCAAACTGATCGTACAAACGGTTAAAGCGAGCAAGATGGTCGATGGTGCGTTTGGTTGCGTATTCACGCGCTGTCCCGGTTTTTATCAAGAATGCCCAATCGCTCGCTTGAGCTAGTAACAATTCGCGGGCGAGTTGTTTGAGCACGCGATCCACGTAGGGGCTACAGTCTTCTCGATGCCTGCGCGCGGCTTCACTCATGCGCTCGGTCGCAGTGTGCAGGTGCGGATAAATCCAGGCGTTACTCGGGTCGAGCCAGACGCCAAGATAGCCCTTCTCGCCCCAAGTTGAGGCTGCAGGCTCAATAATTTGGTGTGTGGGATACGCCGCCAGATATTCACTCGGTGTGGTGAGCCGAAAATCTTGTTCGCTTGCCGCTTTGCGAATGAAGAGTTCAAGAAAACGTGGCCCTTCGAACCACCAATGCCCAAACAATTCGGCATCGAATGGAGCCACAACAATCGGGTCGAAACCCAATTCGCTGATTCCGTGAAGTTGGCGCAGCCGCTGCTCTAGAAAGTGACTCGCTTGTTTCGCTGCCGCACTTTCCGCTGCACCAGGGTCATACAACTGTTTCTCGTCGCCGCTTCCTGTAATGCGGTGATATTTCATACCGGAAAATTTTCTGGTTCCCCGCGCAATCGGTCCCAAATGTTCCATCGGAAGATCGAAACCAGCGTCGCGGTAAAACTCCCGGTACGCGGGATCGCCAGGATAGCCTTCGTGCGCGCTCCAGACTTGTCGGCTCGAGTCGCGATCGCGCGCAAAAACGGCCGGTCCTGCTGGCGTATAGCAAGGCGCATAAATCGAGCGGGACGGACGCGGTTTTCCAAA
>QHNF01000389.1 GCA_003218345.1 Verrucomicrobiota bacterium
TTAAAGATCGCCGCCGCACCGGCGAAATTGTCCTGCCGGATTCCCCAGGTCGCGACCCAATCGTGACACGCATTCTTTGGCTGCGTGGACGCGAGACACAAAACGCCAACGCGTTCGCCCGGGACATCTACATTCACGGGACCCCAGAAGAACGGAACATCGGCCTGGCTGCGAGCTATGGATGCATCCGCATGCGGTCCAGCGACATCATACGATTATACGACACAGTAGGAGCCGGCGCCGCGGTAACAATTGTGAATGAGCCACTTGCCAGTGCCGTTCCCAGTATGGTTTCGGCCCACTCAATGGCCGACACTAATCCAGCGCCATTTGTGATGCGGTAGGGACATCGCGCTGCGACGTGTCGCGACGACCGCCGGCGCGCCGTCCCTACCTATGGCAGTTTACCGAGGTGTTTTCTCGGTGTTTCGCGCGAAAGCAACTCCATGTCCGCATCGACCATGATCCGAACGAGTTCATGAAATCGCACTTTTGGTTCCCAACCCATAATTTTCTTCGCTTTCGAGGCGTCACCAACAAGTAGGTCCACCTCCGCTGGCCGCTCATATCGCGCGTCGTGTTTTATGAATTCCTTCCAATCAAGATCGGCGTGAGCAAACGCTGCTTCGACGAACTCACGCACCGTGTGAGTTTCGCCAGTAGCCAACACGAAATCGTCCCCTTCTCCGAGTTGCATAATTCGCCACATGCCTTCGACGTACTCGGGCGCAAAGCCCCAATCCCGTTTCGCGTCCAAGTTGCCGAGGAACAATTCCTTTTGGAGCCCCTGTTTAATCGCGGCGACGGCGCGCGAGATTTTGCGGGTAACGAAAGTTTCGCCGCGGCGCGGGCTTTCATGGTTAAACATGATGCCGTTGCTCGCGCAAAGGCCGTAGCTTTCTCGGTAGTTAACCGTGGCCCAATACGAAAAAACTTTTGCGACGCCGTACGGGCTGCGCGGCCAAAAGGGCGTCTTTTCCGTTTGCGGCACTTGCTGGACCTTGCCGAACATTTCGCTGCTCGACGCCTGAAAAAAACGGGAACGCAGTCCGGCTTCGCGGATTGCTTCCAAAATACGGATCGTGCCCACGCCGGTGACATCGGAAGTGTACTCAGGAATGTCGAAGCTCACGCGCACGTGGCTCTGTGCACCGAGATGATAAATTTCGTCCGGCTTCAGCTCGTAAAGAAGCTTCACCAGATTCACGGAGTCGCTTAAGTCTCCGTAGTGCAGAAACATTCGGACGCCGTTGACGTGCGGATCGGCGTAAAGGTGATCGATGCGCGAAGTATTGAATGTGCTGGCGCGACGGATGATCCCATGGATTTCGTATCCTTTCTCCAGCAGCAGATCGGCTAGATAACTACCATCCTGGCCAGTAATGCCAGTGATGAGTGCTTTCTTCATGAGCGGCGTCTCGCTTTAAATCAAGCAATGTGTGCGAGCAACGATTTAAGTTTCCGGCGGCGAAACCATGATTCGCGCCAGAACAGCGCGTTGCGCTGCGATCAGTTCTACGACGCCTTTGCGTGCGAGTGCGAGCATTTCATCCAGTTGCGATCCCGCAAACGTCGCTTCTTCACCGGAGCCTTGCACCTCTACGAATTCGCCATCTTCGGTAGCCACAAGATTAAAATCAACAGCAACGAGTTTGTCCTCTTCGTAGTTAAGATCCACAATAGCCTGCCCGTCCAAAAGGCCGGCACTCACCGCGGCGAGTAATTTTTGCATTGGAGGCGTGTCGATCTTTTTTTCCTTCAGAAGTTTCCGGCAGGCTACGGCGAGCGCCAGACTGGCCCCAGTGATTGCAGTGGTGCGTGTCCCTCCGTCGGCTTGCAAGACGTCGCAATCGACCCAGATCGTGCGCGGCCCAAGTTTTTCAAGATCGACAACGGCTCGCAGCGATCGGCCGATCAAACGTTGAATCTCTACACTGCGACCATCGATCCGGCCTTTTACGATATCGCGTGCCTTTCGAGTCTGGGTCGAGTATGGAAGCATCGAATATTCGGCAGTAAGCCAGCC
>QHNF01000002.1 GCA_003218345.1 Verrucomicrobiota bacterium
CCAGAAACAGATACAGCGCCGCAGGCGACCATTCATGGTTGAGAAACCGCGACAAGCGACCAGCCTGCTCTCCGCCGACATCAGCTGGCTCGGCCCGTCGAAACCCACCGAATTCTTCAGTGATGGTCTGAGATTCTTCGCCGTTCGCCATCACGCCGGCAATTATATGCTCGATCACGCGAAGTAAAGACTACTTTCGGCCGGCGGCACAGTGCCAAAGTGATGTGAAGACGCATTGCACCCAAAGCAATTCGTGTGAAATCCTTAGAAGACGGTTACGTGTTTCCCGCAAGCTTTTGGAGTGCGCATGCGTCCTCGTATCGCTTTCATCCAGGCCGGCAGCGCACCCGTACGGAAGAAGGCCATGGCCCGCTTCACTTGGCTGCAGCTTGACGCTCCAACCCGTGTCCATAATCTCAAACGGGCGCACGGTTCACCACCACGCGCAAATCTAGCGTGAAGATCTTAACGGCTTTTTATCGCTCATCAGTCGGGAAGAAAATGATCGTCGCGGTCACCGGCATCATGCTGATCCTTTTTGTTATCGGACATCTGCTAGGGAATTTGCAGATTTTTATCGGCCCAGATTGGATCAATGGTTACTCGCAACATCTGCGCGATCTCGGTCCGCTGCTTTGGGCAATCCGTTTATTCCTGCTCGCCGCGGTCATCATTCATATTTACGTGACCATCCAATTGGCGATTGAAAACCGGCATGCCCGCCCCGAGCCATACCAGGACAGGCAGTATGTAAAAGCGACGTTCGCCTCGCGCCACATGGTGGTGAGCGGGCTGGTCGTGCTCGCATTTATTGCTTATCACCTTGCACATTTCACCTTCCGCAAGACCGATGCACGATTTGCGCTGCTCCAGCCTGATCGTCTCGGCCATTACGATGTCTATTCGATGATGGTTTACGGCTTCCAAAATTACCTTGTATCGGGCTTTTATGTGCTCGGGCTGTTCTTGCTCACGCTGCATCTGAGCCATGGATCATCCAGCTTCTTTCAATCGCTTGGATTGAATGACAAGAAACTGACGCCGCGTCTCGCGCTCGGCGGCCAAATTTTCGCGTGGCTCGTGTTCATCGGTTACACGTCGATCCCGGTCGCTGTCCTGCTCGGCTTGGTTAAACCCGCACAACAGTTATGATCGGAACGTTCCCGGTATCCAGGCTCACTTCGGCGCGCCCGGCGGTCGCGCCCCTACCAAATCAACCCGCACAACAACTATGATTGGGACGTTCGAAGCTAAAATTCCAGCCGGTCCCCTCGCCCAAAAATGGCGAAATCACCGTGACCATTCACGATTGGTTGGTCCAAACAACCGGCGAAAGTTGGAGATCATCGTGGTCGGCAGCGGTCTGGCCGGAGGATCGGCCGCGGCGACCCTGGGCGAGTTGGGCTATCGAGTGAAATGTTTTTGTTTTCAAGATTCGCCGCGGCGCGCCCACTCGATTGCAGCGCAAGGCGGGATCAACGCGGCGAAAAATTATCAAAACGATGGCGACAGCGTTTACCGACTATTCCACGACACGATCAAGGGCGGCGATTTTCGCTCACGCGAAGCGAACGTTTATCGGCTCGCTGAGATCAGCAATATCATCATCGACCAATGCGTCGCGCAAGGTGTGCCGTTCGCTCGCGAATATGGGGGACTGCTCGCCAATCGTTCGTTCGGCGGCGCGCAAGTGTCACGGACATTTTACGCGCGTGGACAGACTGGTCAGCAACTTTTGCTTGGCTGTTATCAGGCGCGTGCCGCCAAATCGCTGCCGACACGGTGCGAATGTTCCCGCAGACGGAGATGCTCGATCTGGTAATTGTCGATGGATACGCCAAGGGAATTATCACCCGCAGCTTGCGCTCCGGAAAGATCGACGCCCACGCAGCCGAGGCCGTTGTCCTCGCCACCGGCGGATACGGAAACGTATTTTATCTCTCGACTAATGCGCGCGGCTGCAATGTTACGGCCACGTACCGCGCTTACAAAAGGGGCGCGCTTTTTGCCGATCCAGCCTTTACGCAGATTCATCCCACCTGCATCCCGGTTAGTGGCGAACATCAATCCAAGCTCACGCTCATGTCCGAGTCGCTGCGGAACGACGGACGCGTGTGGGTTCCGAAACGCCAGGGAGATCGCGACAAGGTGCCCGGCGAAATCCCTGAGGCAGATCGCGATTATTATCTCGAGCGAAAATATCCGAGTTACGGCAATCTTGCTCCGCGCGATATTTCGTCGCGCGCGGCGAAGGAAGTTTGCGACGAAGGCCGCGGTGTTGGCCCCGGCGGGCGCGGCGTTTATCTCGATTTTGCCGATGCGATTAAGCGCCTCGGGGAACACACCATCCGCGAACGGTATGGAAATTTGTTTGAAGTTTACGAAAAGATCACCGGCGAAGACGCCTATAAAGTGCCGATGCGAATTTACCCCGCCGTTCACTACACGATGGGCGGTCTCTGGGTTGATTACGACCTGATGAGCAATGTGCCCGGGCTCTTTGTAATCGGCGAAGCGAATTTTTCCGATCACGGCGCGAACCGGCTCGGAGCCAGCGCTCTCATGCAAGGTTTGGCAGACGGTTATTTTATTTTGCCTAACACGCTGCCGAATTATCTCGCCGCGCAGATGGGAAAACGGCCATCGCCGGATTCTCCCGAATTCCGAGGAGCGGAGGCGGATGTTCGTGCCAGGATCGAGAAACTCCTTAAGATCAATGGCAGCCGTTCGATCGATTCGTTCCATCGCGAGCTTGGTCTCCTTCTCTGGGACAAATGCGGAATGTCGCGCCACGAAAAAGGATTGCGTGAGGCGCTCCAAGAAATCCCCGAATTGCGAGAGCAATTCTGGCGCGACGTACGCGTCCCGGGAAGCGACGAAGATTTTAACCAATCCTTGGAGCGCGCTGGACGCGTTGCCGATTTCCTCGAATTCGCCGAGCTGATGTGCATGGACGCACTCGAGCGCGACGAATCGTGCGGCGCGCATTTTCGCGAAGAACACCAAACCCCGGAAGGAGAAGCGCTACGCGACGACGAGAATCACGCCGCGGTATTCGCATGGGAATTTCAAGGCGCTGGACAACCGCCCAGATTGCATCGCGAGCCGCTACACTTCGAGACCGTGCATTTAACCCAACGAAGCTATAAGTGAACAGAGCAAAAAATTGTAGGGCCGGCGCTCCGCCTGCCTACCAAGGCCAGGCAGCCGATGCGGTCGCGCTACAATTATTTTCTGCATGAATTTCAAGCTCAAGATCTGGCGGCAGCCGAACGCGAAATCACCCGGCAAACTGGTCAATTATGAAGTGCGCGACCTATCGCCGCACACGTCGTTTCTTGAGATGCTCGACATCCTGAACGAAGACCTGCTGAGACGTGCCGAGGAACCAATCGCGTTTGATTCCGATTGCCGCGAAGGGATTTGCGGAACGTGTTCGCTTACCATCAACGGAGAAGCCCACGGACCCGATCATCCCGGTGCGGTCTGTGAGCTTTACATGAGAAAGTTTCGCGATCGGGCGACAATTATGGTCGAGCCCTTTCGCGTAGGATCGTTCCCGATTGTGAAAGATTTGGTGATCGATCGAAGCGCGTTGGACCGCATCGTGCAGGCCGGAGGATTCATTTCCGCACGCGCGGGATCCGCACCGGAAGCAAACTCGATCCTGGTTCCCAAACACGACGCTGACCTTGCGATGGAAGCGGCGGCCTGCATCGGCTGCGGCGCGTGCGCAGCGGCTTGCCCAAACGGCTCGGCCATGCTTTTCACCGCCGCGAAAGTCTCGCATCTAGCAGTTTTGCCACAAGGGCATCCGGAACGGGACAATCGCGTTCTGAAAATGGTGCGCGTGATGGATGCGGAAGGCTTCGGTAACTGCACCAACACTTATGAATGTGAAGCGGTGTGTCCCGCTGAGATCCGCGCCAGTTTCATTGCGAAATTGAATCGCGAATACGCGCGCGCGTCGATGCAACGCGGCGCCGGTGAATAAGCTCACGCGCGCGGTATTAGGTAGCGCACGCGTCTCGCGTGCTGGCGAGCGCGTCCTCGCGATCGCGAACTTTTCTTTAAATTCGGTGATCGTCACTGACGGCGGGAGTCAAAGAAACGCGTGTTTCGGCGCGACGCCGAAACCAGACACACGAGACGCGTGCGCTACCCAATCGTCTCACAGGCGCACGTCCATAACTCGGGATCCAACGCGGACTTTGCTCGCTTTGCCAAAAGCTCGACATCCACATTCCGCTGCGTAACGGCGAAAACTGTCGAACCAGAACCAGACATCAGTGCCGCGCCTACTTCTGGCTGCTTCAGCAACCACGCTTTTACTTGCGCGAGAAAAACAAATTTCTCGAAGACTGGGCGTTCGAGATCGTTCACGAAAGCCTGACCAGTGAATACCTGCGGTACGTACGAGATCCCCGGGATTTCTCGCGAATCTTCCCAGCGAGAGTACGCCCATGCGCTCGAAACAGAGAAATCGGGTTTTAATAACAAGATCGACAAGCGCTGCTGCAGCTTCAGTGGCGTAACCAGTTCGCCGCGCCCCTTGCAGAGCGCGGCTGACTGAAAAATGAAAAATGGAACGTCCGACCCGATTGCCTCCGCCAGTCCCGACAGCGTTTCACGCGGCAAGTTCGCCTCGAACAGTTGGTTGAGAGCGAGCAGCACCGAAGCGGCGTCGCTGCTCCCGCCGCCTAATCCGGCGCTATGAGGAATTTTCTTTTTGAGCTCGATTGAAACCGCTGGCTCGATGTTTGTTGCGGCGAAGAAAGCTTTTGCCGCGCGAACAGCGAGATTCTCGTCCCCCACCGGCACCGATGAGTCATCGCAGTGAAACTCGATTCCTTTTTTGCTCTTGTCGATCTTGATTTCGTCCAAAAGCGAAATCGGAGCAATCAATGTTTCAATTTCGTGAAAGCCATCGCTACGCGGCCCACGAATTTTCAGCGAAAGATTGATTTTCGCGGGGGCGAAGACTTGCATATCCATAATTTTTTCTGTCATTCCGAGCGAAGTCGAGGAATCTCTTACTGTTCAGGAAGTGAATAAGAGATGTCTCGACTCCGCTCGACATGACAAAAAACAAAATCATCGTCGCGCTGGACGTGGCGACTAAAAAGGAGGCGCTTGATCTTGTCGATCAACTAGGGGAACAAATCTCATTTTTCAAAGTCGGCCTGCAACTTTATACCGCAGAAGGGCCGGAAATCGTGCGCGCGATTCGCGCGGCCGGCGCGAACGTTTTTCTGGATCTTAAATTGCACGACATCCCCAACACTGTCGCCAACGCCGTGCGGTCGGCCGCCGAGTTGGCAGTTCAAATGTTAACGTTTCATTTATGCGGCGGTGAGGAGATGATTCGAGCCGCTGTTTCAGCAAAGCCGCGAGAACTCTCTTTGCTCGGTGTCACCGTATTAACTAGCGTGGACGAGCAAACGCTTCGGAAAATCGGTATTCCCGATAAGATTGACGATCACGTTTTGCGGCTTGCAAAACTAGGCGCTGAAACAGGAGTTGACGGGCTGGTCGCAAGTCCACATGAACTGAAAATGCTGCGCGCACAATTCGGCACAAAGATAAAACTGGTCGTTCCCGGAGTGCGTCCCACGTGGTCAGAAGCCGGCGACCAGAAACGCGTAATGACACCGCGCGAAGCGTTCGATGCGGGTGCGGATTATCTGGTGATTGGGCGGCCGATCATTGCGCAGCCGCGTCCGCGCGAAGCGTTGGCGCAGATTCTTGCAGAAATCGGCGCCTAACGAATCGCGCGCTAATACCACTATTACCGTCATGTCGAGCGGAGTCGAGACATCCCGTATTGTAACCTTTAAGGCAGTTCCACGGGATTCCTCGACTACGCTCGGAACGACGATTTTTGCTGTGCTGGATACTTATCATGACCATGCACCGCACTCGGCAGCAATGAACATGGCGATTGACGAAGCTTTGCTCGAAGTCGTCAGAGTCCCTTCAGTTCGGTTCTATCAATGGCGATCCCCTGCTCTTTCGTTTGGATATTTTGGGAAATTTGCTGACGTCGCTAATTATGCAGGCGAGCGCGATTTAGTCCGGCGATGGACCGGTGGTGGCGTTGTCTTTCACGGCGACGATCTGACGTATGCGATTGTTATTCCCTCAAACGATCCGGTTTTCGGTGAATCGTCGAGGTCGATTTATGTTACGATCCATGCCGCTTTACGCGATGCGCTCATCGCAAATGGCGAGCCGGCACAATTAGCCCCTGCAACTGGTGTGATTGACGCCGCGGCCGCAATCATCGATCGCGGCTACAACTGTTTCGCAAATCCCGTGCGTACGGACGTGATGATCGATGGCCGAAAAGTTGCCGGGGCCGCGCAGCGGCGAACGAGACGGGGCTTGCTTCAGCAAGGCAGCATTCAAGGTGTCGATCTTGCGAATGGTTTGGCCGATCGATTTGCGCAGGCTTTGTCTACGAATTGCGGTAAGCGCAAGATCGACAATCATGTTTTGAAGCTGGCGCGGGAACTCGCTGAGCAAAAATACGGGACTGAAGCCTGGATGCGAAAGCGTTGAGTCCTCTTCGGCAAGCTGCCGCAGACTACAGGCTGGCAGCCTGTGCTCCCCAGAAAAATTGCGCGCGTGATGCTTTGACAACGCATAAGCCGCCCCTCTATTCTCGGCTCGTGGAAGTTTTCGCACGCTCGGGTGTCGTCCGGCCTGACATTACGCCAATGGCTTTTCCGCTTGGTCCGCTGGCTCGAGTGGCGCAGTTGGTTCAGCCGCATCTCCAGGAAGTTGAAGCGCGAATAATGCAGCAGGCGGCGGCCTTTGATCCCGACATCGAAGGCTATGTGACTTATGCAGTCGGCGGCCGCGGTAAACGTCTGCGCCCGCTTCTTGCGCTTCTCGCCGGCGGCGCGACCGGCAAGATCAACTCGGGACACGTCGATCTTGCCGTGATCGTCGAACTCATCCACATCGCCACGCTTGTGCACGACGATATCATGGATGAGGCCGAGCGCCGCCGGGCACAGCCCACCGTGAACGCGCGCTGGGGAAATTCGCTCAGCGTTCTATTGGGCGATTGTCTATTCGCGCATGCGCTGAATCTCTCCACGAATTTTGAAAACGCAGACATCAGCCGCGCAATCGCCCGGGCAGCGCGTGAAATTTGTTCGGGAGAAATGATCCAGACGCAACGCCGCTTTGATCTCAAGCTGGAGGTCGAAGATTACTTGCGGATCGTACAGAAGAAAACCGGATCGCTTTTTGCCGCCTCAGCGGAGTTGGCCGCGCTCATCAGTGAGGCCGATTCGAATGTGATCGAAACATTCAAGAATTTTGGATTTCAAATCGGCACCGCGTACCAAATTTATGACGATTGCCTCGATCTCGCCGGCAGCGAGAGAGCGACCGGCAAAACACTGGGCACAGATCTTCGCAAAGGTAAGTTCACCCTTCCGGTGTTGACCTTCTTGCGGTCCGCTTCTGATTTTGAACGGGAACGTTGTTGCCGGCTCGTGCTTGAAGAAAGAATCGAAGAGATGACGGAGCTTCTGAGGATCGGCGCGACAAACGGCGCGCTTAACGAATCAATCGCAGCCGGCAGCGAGTTGATTCGCGAAGCGCAATGCGTGCTGGATGGAATCGCGGCAAATCCGTATGCAGACGCGCTGTTCGCGCTCGGCGATGTGCTGCGCGGAATGTTCGACCAACTTCGCGTCTGAGGTTGTGGCACTAGGGCCGCTTCCACGTTAAATGTCGCAGCTTAAAATCCGCGAGATGCCGCGAGACGAGCGGCCGCGCGAAAAACTCGCTGCTCACGGGGCGTCTGCGTTAACGACTCCCGAGTTGATCGCAATTCTGCTGCGCACCGGCATCACAGGGGCAAATGCCGTGGAAGTAGCCCGCCAACTTTTGGAAAAATACGGTTCGCTTACTGGATTGAGTCGCTGCTCCGTGGATGAATTATCGAAGATCAAAGGGATCAAGTTCACAAAAGCGGTGCAACTGGTCGCCGCATTTGGCTTGGGCGATCGTCTGGCGCGAGAAAAATGGACCAAGCAGAAAATCGATTCGCCAGAGATCGTAAACGATCTGCTCGGCGCTCAACTGCGAATGCTGCGAAAAGAATCATTGCGAGTGATTCTGCTCGACACGCGTTATCACTTGATTCGGATCGAACAGGTCTCCCTCGGCAGCGGAAATGAGAGCATCGCACATCCGCGAGAAATTTTTCATCCAGCGGTAGTGTCTTCAGCGTACGCAGTGATTGTCGTGCACAATCATCCCTCCGGCGATTCGTCACCGAGCCAGACGGACCACAGTCTGACAAGACGTTTGGCCGAAGCGGCGGAGCTTCTACAAATCAAACTGCTCGATCACATCATCATCGGCGCGCCCGCCGAAGGAAGCCCCGGCTACTTTAGTTTCAAGGAAGCGGGCGTGCTGTGAAAATAGTGATCCTCAGGTATTTGGAACACAGGCATGTTGCCTTTGCGGCCGGCAGACTTTTAGTCCGGTGCTTTGAATTCACCGGAGTGAAACTCCGTTGGCCGCAGAGATTGCAAGTCTGTGTTCCGTTCCGATCATGAGCCCTTCCAAGATTCATCCAACAGCAATTGTACATCCTGGCGCCCAGATCGGAAGCGGCGTGGAAATCGGAGCGTTTTCAGTGATCGGGCCGGAGGCGATTATCGGCGATAAAACAATGTTGCAATCGCATGTGGTGATCGAAGGAGAGGTCGCGATCGGCGCCAGCAATTTTATCGGACACGGTACAATTATTGGCACATCGCCGCAGGATCTCTCGTTTTCGCCGGAACGAAAAACGAAAGTTGAGATTGGCAATGAAAATGTCATTCGCGAGTACTGCACGGTCCATCGTGGAAGCGCAGAGGGTAGCGTGACCAAAATCGGCAATAAAAATTTCCTGATGACAGGCGCGCACGTTGGCCACAATTGCCTCATCGGAAACAACATCCTCATCGCGAACAATTGTTTGTTGGCTGGACATGTGCGCGTGGACGACGGCGCATTTCTCGGTGGCGGATCGACGTTCCATCAGTTCATGCACATCGGGCGACTGGTGATGATCCAAGGCAGCTCGGCCTTTGGGAAGGATCTGCCGCCGTTCGTTATTGCAGCAGAACGTAATTCTGTCTTTGGAGTAAACGTAGTTGGGCTGCGTCGGGCCGGCTTTAGCGCAAAGGATCGAGACGAAATCAAGGCGGCGTTCAAACTTCTCTACATGGGCGGACTAAATATCGGACAGGCGCTGGAAAAAGCTGCGATGATGAAGTTCGGCGCACCAGCGCGCGAATTTTTGGACTTCGTCGCGAATGCGAAGAAGCGCGGCATTTGCCCGCTCAAATACGGCGGCAGCGAACAGACGTCAATCTAGCGAGATCAGGCCCAGCCGCCGCTCGGCTGGGGCAAGTGGGAGGCTCAAGAGAGCGCACTGGCCAAGATCGACACCGAATGCATCGGCGCGGTGGAGGCGTTGCCTATGGCCAGATGGTTGTGCCCTCTCAATAGTACGGCTGAACAGCGCTCAGCGTCAAAGTAATGTGACGCTCCACACAGAATTTTTTGAGGTCGTCTGTGGCCTTAATAAACTTGTTGTCCCAGCCCGGCCCCCCGACAGGTCCAAGCCACCTTTGAAAATATACTTCGCTCCAAGGGAATTTCGCAATGTGCTCCTTCAGCTCCTCGACGGATTTGAATACTTTGAAATCGAGTATGGCGACTTGCTCGCCGGTGTCCTGAGCGGTAGCCAACCGAATTACGTGATAGGGCCCTGGTATAAGTGTGCTCCTCGGCGTAGGGCTCTGACCTGCACTCGCGTTCCCTGGCGTGTAATCTCCAAGTCGAATGGAATAAATAGCTTCCGGGTGCACCGACATCCGGGGGGCACAGCGAATGGCCAACACGGCCTGATTGATCAAGTCCTTCTTGATAGGGAACCGAACGTCAACTTCGTTTTCCTTGTTCGATCTCGATCTGATCGCCAAGGGTGCTCGGAGCAGCGTCCCTTTTGCATCATTCAAACCAAGGTCAAGCTCGAACAGGTCTTTGAGCTTACCCGTTACGGTAGCGCGAAATTTTACGAAATAGTCTGGTGCAGGGCCTTCGATCGGGATGACCGCGTCCATACCTTCAGATCGCTTTTCATCGTTCTGGTCTTGCACCGAAAGTGTGTAACCGAGTTCTTTCTCGAGCTCGGAACCACGTTTAACCTCGTAGCGATAAACGTCGCTTCCTCGAGCTGCGAACGCAGCGAGGAGAAGGAAACCGGTGGCTATTCGCATCATGTCGTATCAGTAACGAGAACTAGTGGAAGTTTCGAAATTAGAAGTGGACATTGTTTCGCTTAATTTCCATTTGTCGGATCGAGCCCGATCAACGCCAGCATGCGGCCCGTTTTTCCTTTCTCGGCGCGATAGGAGTAGTAACGATCTAGGTCACAAGCGGTACACACGCCTGAGTCGTGAACCTGTTTTACGCCCAGGGTACGACATTGCCGGACAACTTCCGCTGCAAAATCGATCTCGTAGTGCGGCGGGCGAATGCATGGGCTGAGTTGCACGATCATGTTCGCGGGGTTCGATCCAAAGCATGCGATCAGTTGGTTGATTACGTTGGAGACAACGCCGAGCGCGGTGCCTTTGCGGCCGGAATGCACGAGGCCGATAGCCGGAGTTTGGGGATCGACGATGTAAACGGCGCAGCAGTCGGCAACGTAAACGCCCAGGGCGATGCCGCGTTGATTCGTTATGATGCCGTCACAGCCGGCAAATTCGCGGCCCACAGGGCCGCGGCTCCAAGTATCGAGAACTGCGATCTTGTTTCCGTGGATTTGTTCGGCGGTGAAGAGCGGCCAATCGCCAACACCGATTGCCTGCCGAACTTCGCGATGCGCGGCATCGAGCCGCTTCAACGCTTCGGCTT
>QHNF01000409.1:0-3732 GCA_003218345.1 Verrucomicrobiota bacterium
GAGTCCCTATGCGAAGTTTTACAGTCGGTCGCATGATGCTGTGATTCGCGTTTACGATAAAGCGGGCAACATGATCGAAACGCACGAGCACGTTGGCGAGTTCGTGGAGCCATAATTTCGGACTGGCGTCGCGTCACGCTGCTCGATAAAACGAATACCGTATGTTCGATCCAAGAAAGATTGACACTAAGCTTCTCATTGAGGCCGTGCCCTATCTTTCGATGATTGAGATGCAAGCAATCAAGCACCCCAACCCCCAGTTGCCCGGAGACAATGGAACCGTGTTGTCGGGTAGTGGGCTTCAAGATGCATCCTTGCCTGCATCCAAGTGCACTGTAATCACGACTGCGTGGTTACGTTTCCGTATTGACCCTCTAGCGGGACTGCTTAAGGCCAGGCTCAATTGCCGTTCAGCTATTTTCGGGAACTTCGTTCTGCCGTTTCCGTAGAACGAGGTGAGAAATGGAAGCATCAGACGCCGGACTGGCAATGTGCCTCGCGGCCAACTGCAAGAACGAAATCAGTTCCTACGGAGCTTCACTGGTTTGCAGCGAACGTTTTCTTTAAGGCCATGCGGGAATGCTTATTAGGCGTTGTCCGTTGACGAATACAAGCTCGCCGAATGTCAACAACAATAGACGGCATACGCCCGACAGGCCGGAATACGTGCGAGCCGTCGTGAAAAAACGAATTGTAGAGCAGGTCAGCGAGTTATCTGTCTCGCGGCAGCGCAAATGGCAATTGCGACAGAAGCAAAAAGGTTTGTGCCAGAAGTGCTCGAAGCCCGCGGTTCCGGAGTTCGACTATTGTGTTGGGCACATGGTGTATCACCGAGTAGCAGCCCGCAGGCGTTACCGCCCCAAGCGCGGACGGACACACCAGTATCGGGGAACCCAGAGCCACCGGCTGGCCGCTGCCGCTCAGGGCGACCTGCGCCGACTGCTGCCAAGCGACGTGCAAAAACTCCTCGCGAGTCGACACGCTGAACACCGAGAGCTTGCACGGCGGGCACTGAACGAGCGGCCTGAGCTGCGGCCTTCTGCTCGATGGGTGGCATAACAACCACGTTCAGCCCCGCACCCTCGACAACACACCCTTCCCGATTGAAACAGGGCCCGAACCGCAAACGTTTTTGCGCGGTCACAGCTTTCGATTCTTCTCGATTCGAACGCGGAAAGCTGGCAGATCTGGTCGTGCTCGGGCGTGATCCGTTGCGCGAAAATCCGTCTTCGCTGATTAGCATTCCGATCGAACGTACGATGATAGGCGGTCGGTGGGTCTTCGAAGCGTAATGTAAGCGCAACGCGTTGCCCACCGCCGTCGAATTAAAACCAATTTCGGGAGCCGTGATCGACGGCGCCGTTGTGTAAGACTTTCAGGCTTTGGCTGCGACATTTGCGCTTACGTGGGGTTTCATCCGACGCAACCCTACCTGTCAACATACTTGCGACGTTTCAACGAAAAGCGCTGTCTTCATTACGTTTCAAGCTCCACTATGAAAAAGAAATCCACTTCGCAATCCGGCTTCTTTAATCTTCGCGTTCTAATCGGTCTGTTCGTTTTCCTGGCCGGCGTCTTTGTGGCCTTGGTTGGCTTTGGCGCGTTCTCAAACGTGTTCGCGCAAACGAAGGGCACAAGAACGGCTCCACAAACAAATCCTTCCAATCGGACGCAGACTCCCTCCGGCTCGCCGGATATAGTGCAGATGGTGGGTCCTGTCGCCCTAAATCAGGATTTACGAAATCTCCCCTACATTCCGCCGAAGGAGGAGTTTGACGAGAAACCGCTGACGCGCTACCCGCATCCCGGGACGGGATTGCCACCGCAAACAGAGAGTTCCAGTTTTCAGTGGCTTCAGTCATTGATCAAAGGAATTTTGCGGCCGATTCCCACCATGCCGGGCCCGCTGCTGACATTTGATGGGACAAACGCAGCACAGAGCGGCTGCGGTTGTACTCCGCCCGACACAAATGGCGACGTGGGGCCGAGTCATTACGTTCAATCGGTCAACACGTCATTCAGGGTTTTTGACAAAAGTGGTAACACCCTGGCGGGCCCGACGACGTTCAATTCATTCTTTGCCCCTTTGACGGGTACTCCCTGCCAGAACCAAAACGACGGAGACCCTTTTGTTTTCTATGATCAGATGGCTGACCGCTGGGTAGTGAGCGACTTCGCCTTTCCGTCGTTTCCTGGCACCTCATTTTTCCAATGCATTGGTGTGTCTCAAACCGGCGATCCGGTTTCGGGAGGCTGGAACCTCTACGCCTTGCAAATTGATCCGGCCAACCCGAACCAACTCGGCGATTACCCGAAGTTCGCGCTGTGGAGCGACGGCGCGCTGCAAGACGCCTATTTCCTCACGGTTAACCTGTTTATTAATAACACGACCTTCGTCGGAGTGCGCGCTTTTGCGCTTGATCGCGCTTCGATGATCAGTGGTGGTCCCACCGACGCCATTGCCTTCACCATCACTCCGGCCGCTTTGGGTGATTCCTATAGCCTGGTACCCGCGAGTTTTCGCACCGGGAATCCGCCGCCTGCGGGCAGGGATGAAATGCTGCTGGCCGTTGACAGCCCAGCTAGCGGCGGCGTGACCTTGAATCAAGTTAAGGGCTGGAAGTTTCATGTCGATTTCGGCACTCCAGCGAACTCAACTCTTGGCATTGGCGCCAACCACACTCCGAACGCCGAGATCACAGTCGCCGGGTTCGTTGACGCATTCACGAATGCCGCTGGTTTTGCAATCGTGCCGCAGAATGGAACAGCACAGAGATTGGACACATTGGGAGATAAAATCATGACCCCGATGGTTTACCAGAACCTCGGCGGCACGGAATCGTTGTGGGCGTCGGGTACCGTTTGCACCGACCAGAATTGCACCGGTCCAACAGCTGTTCGCTGGTATCAATTCGATGTTACCGGCGGCACATTCCCCGCCACCCCCGTGCAGCAACAAAACTGGACTAATGGCAGCGACGGCTTGTGGCGGTGGATGCCCAGCATAGCGGTCGATGCAAACGGGAACACGGCTATCGGCTATTCCACATCGAGCCCAGCCCAGGACCCTTCCATTCGTTATGCTGGTCGTCTTGCTTCCGACCCGCTAAATGACCTCGCGCAGGGAGAAGCGGTAATGATCGCCGGGGGCGGCCACGATACCGGTCCAAGTCGCTGGGGCGACTATACCATGACGACCATCGATCCGTCGGATCACCTTCTGTTCTGGCACACCAACGAATACTTCGCGGCGACGGGGAGCGGTTTCACTTGGAGCACGCGCGTCGGCAAATTCCAATTCCCGACCAGGGCCACGCCGCTCGTGAAGAGCGATTTCAACGGAGACGGTAAGGCAGACATTCTTTGGCAAAACAGTTCTACCGGCCAGCGCGTTATCTGGCTCATGGACGGCACCGCGCTTCAATCCGTTGTCAATTTGGGAACCGTGGCGACATCGTGGAGCATCGCTGGTTCGAGCGACTTTAACGGGGACGGCAAGGCGGATATTCTTTGGCAAAACACCTCCACTGGGCAGCGCGTTATCTGGCTCATGAATGGCACCGCGCCTCAATCCGTTGTCAATTTGGGAACCGTGGCGACATCGTGGAGCATCGCTGGTTCGAGCGACTTTAACGGAGACGGCAAGGCGGATCTTGTTTGGCAAAACACCTCCACTGGGCAGCGCGTTATCTTGCTCATGAATGGCACCGCGCTTCAATCCGTTGTCAATTT
>QHNF01000409.1:3780-4306 GCA_003218345.1 Verrucomicrobiota bacterium
TGGGCAGCGCGTTATCTGGCTCATGAATGGCACCGCGCCTCAATCCGTTGTCAATTTGGGAACTGTGGCGACATCGTGGAGCATCGCTGGTTCGAGCGACTTTAACGGGGACGGCAAGGCGGATATTCTTTGGCAAAACACCTCCACTGGGCAGCGCGTTATCTTGCTCATGAATGGCACCGCGCTTCAATCCGTTGTCAATTTGGGAACCGTGGCGACATCGTGGAGCATCAGGAATTATTGACCGCCAGCCCCGCAGTTTTCAGACCACTACGCGCACGCGCGGGAGGGATTTCGGACAGATTCGCGCATTCCTGCTCTGTAAGTTCATAACAATTACCGAGACCTAGTGCATCCTACAGACAGGGCAAGCGCGAAAAATCGGCGAGCTTTTAGCTTTGCCGCTGCTTGTGGTGCTTTTGTTTGGATTGCTGCGGATGCGCGTCACGAATTAGGCGAGCAAACGCGCTGTGTACGCTCTTGCGTGCCGCGATGAGGCGACGCCACTCGTGATCGATTGTTCTCT
>QHNF01000402.1 GCA_003218345.1 Verrucomicrobiota bacterium
ATCCGGTGAAACATCGATCCGGCAATCGCCGCTCATATCGCCATTCGGAATGATCTTGTCGATCTTCCATTGCGCGAGCACGGCCCCGTCGAGTCCGAGCCGGTAAATATTCGTCATGTTCTGGCAAAAAACTGATTGTCCATCCCGCGCCCAAATCGGCAAATAACGAGTGACCTCGTTCTGCGCTCCCTTTTTCAGGACGAAACTCAGTGCCGTTTACGTTGATAAGGCCAAAGTCCCAGACCTCATTTTGGCGCAGGGTAAATAGAATGCGTTTTCCATCCGGCGACCACGTCGCGTAGTAGCTGTTGTCGCTCGGGATGTCTTTGAAAACCGTAGTTTTGTCACTGACCACATCCGTGACTGCGATATGGCGGACGTAAGTGGTGTCGCTCGTTTTCTCTACGGTGTTAAATGCAACGCGCGTATCGTCGGGCGAGATTGCAGGGAAAATTCCGTCGGCGATCTTTCTTTCGCCGCTGCCATCGAGATTGGCGATGTAAACGGAGTTGTCGCGTTCAAAAGCGATGTGCCGCTCGCCAGAGAATGCCGTTGCCAAAGAGATGGCCAACGTCGTAGCAAGAACAATTATTCTTTTCATGGCAGGACCAGCGTAATGAAAAAGGTCGCGGCGAGTGCGGCGCCGATTACGATTAGATAAACCAATCCTCCAAAGAAGAATTTGAAAATGGTGATGAACCAGCCCTGCCGATAAACACGACGGATCGACAGGAAAATTTGCACTATGAACGCGATCCAGAGCAGCGCGATAATCCACCCCGCGATCGGACCTGGGGCCATGCGGTTGAGCCCGATTGTTGCCAGCACGATCAGCATGATCCCGACATAAGCGAATGTGTGGATGTGAAGCGCGTAAACCAGGTGGTCGATGTAAAAAATGTGGCGACGAAGGTAGAGACCTTTCAGAACAAAAGCGAAGAGCGGGATACAGCAAAGCATCATGTAAGGCAGATTGCTGAAGAGCGTCGCGATAAATAGTCCCATTTTCGTTCCGTGTTCGCCCATTTTCTCCTTGGCCCGCGCTTCGATCCAGCTCTCGAAGGGAGTTGTGGATTTCGCCTGGTCAAAAACTACAAACGGTCGCTCGCCTACTTTCCCAAATTCCTGCTTCTGCTTATCGGTTCTGGGCGCGGGTGAAGGCGAGGGCGCGGTCGTTTGAGGCGAGGGCGCCGGTGGAGGCGGAGACTCCCGTAACAATGCCTCCAATTCCTCTCGCGCCGCGGGTGGCAAATCTTCTTTCTTTAAATCGGCTTCGAGCTCTGCGCGGTCTTTCGGACTGACTTTGCCCGGTTCAAAATGAAGCCCTTTTGCCCCGTAATTCACAGCAAAGAAAAATAAAATGCTGGCAAGCAGGTAGAGCCGCAGCGGGTGCACATAACGCACGCGATGCCCAGCGAGAAACTGATTCGTCAGTTTCCACGGACGAACGAGGAGGAGACCGATTGTAGCGAAAAACTTCGAGTCCCAATTCAAGAACTCGTCGAGTAGATCGGCGATTACGTGCCGGAACGACCGGCGATAATCGATTGCCGGCTGGCCGCATTGGGCGCACCAATGTCCGCGCAATTGCGCGCCGCAGTTCTCACAGTGCGTCAGCGGTGGCCGCTGCGTTTTTCGGCGGCCGAAAAATCGCCTGCGAACTGGAGGTTGTTCGGTTGCCGAGACCGCCGTATCGCCTAAAACGAGCTTTGTCATTTCGTCGGCCATGTTGCGACCTTAAGAAACTTCAATGCGAACGTCTATCCGGAACGCACTCGCTGGCCCGAAGTGTGCGTGCAGTGCACTCGCGGTGCCATGCTCCGAAAAGGATTGACCGCGCAAAGGGCAGAATGACACGATTCTTAAAGACATGGCCGCACATTTCTTCAGAACCAAAAGCCCCGATCATTTGATCGAAGAGGCGGCTGCTCCCGAACGACAAATGAAGCGCGCGCTTGGTCCGTTCCATCTTACATGCCTCGGCATCGGCGCGATCATCGGCACCGGAATTTTCGTGCTCACAGGAACCGGTGCGGCTGGTGAAGTAATCGCTGGATCGATTTGGAGGACGCCCGTGCTGAATTTCATTCAGTCGTGGGTCGGCCATGTGCCGCTGGTGCTGGGCCGCCCCGGCGCGGGTCCGGCCGTCGTGCTTTCCTTTGTGGTGGCAGGGATCGCGTGTGGATTTGCCGCCCTCTGTTACGCCGAGCTGGCGTCGATGATTCCAGTTGCAGGCTCCGCGTATACGTATTCCTACGCGACTCTGGGTGAAATCATTGCCTGGATCATCGGTTGGGACCTGATTCTCGAATACGCGGTCGGCAATATGGCAGTCGCTGTGGGGTGGTCTGGTTATTTCGTCAGGCTGTGCGGAGGCTTGTTTAATTTGAAATTTCCGCTGTGGTTGGTAAACGATTACACAACAGCCAAGGGTATTATCGACCAGGGCGGCGATGCTCTCGCGGC
>QHNF01000412.1 GCA_003218345.1 Verrucomicrobiota bacterium
TAATCAATTGATCCGCAAAGGACGTCGGAAAGTCTCGATGAAATCTAAATCGCCGGCGCTAGCCGATTGTCCTCAACGGCGCGGAGTGTGCGTGCAGGTGATGACGCGCACGCCGAAGAAGCCGAATTCTGCCTTGCGCAAGGTGGCGAAGGTGCGGTTGACGAATGGCCAGGAAGTGATTGCCTACATACCGGGCGAGGGGCATAATTTACAAGAGCACTCCATCGTGCTCGTGCGCGGTGGGCGGGTGAAGGATTTGCCAGGTGTCCGCTATCACATTGTGCGCGGAACGCTTGACGCGTTAGGTGTGGATGGACGCCGGCGCGGTCGCTCCAAATACGGGGCGAAGCGCCCGAAAGCTGGTGGCGGCGGAGGTGGCGCACCCAGGGAGGCGGCGCCCAAAGCGGGAGCGAAGGAAAGCGCAGCCGAGAAGAAATAATGTTGGACAGGAAGATCGACAATGTCGCGACGGAGGAGAGTTTACAAAAAGGAAGAGCACGTCGATTCCCGCTATGGGAGTCCGGCGGTGGAGCGCCTCATTACCACGGTGATGAAGCGCGGCAAGAAGTCGCTGGCCGAGCGGATCGTTTACAAAGCGATCGATAAATCCCGCGAAGGTTCTGATTCCGTCGATCCGCTTGAAGTCGTGAATAAAGCGATCGAAAATGTTCGTCCACGGCTGGAAGTTAAATCGCGCAGGGTCGGCTATCAGGTGCCGATGGAAGTTACGGCCGCGCGACAAATTTCTCTCGCAACGCGCTGGATCGTCCAATACGCCGATAATCGTAAAGGAACACCAATGGCCGACGCTTTGGCCCAGGAAATTAAAGACGCGGCGGCCGGCCAGGGGAACGCGATCAAGAAGCGCGAAGACACACATAAAATGGCGCAAGCGAACCGTGCGTTTGCGCATTTCCGTTGGTAAAAACCATGCCTGCTACACTCGAACAGAAAAAAGCCCCCGCAGCAGGCGCGAAAAATCCGAATTCGCCGGACCGCAAGTTCCCACTGGAACGAACGCGCAACATCGGCATCGCCGCGCACATCGACGCCGGCAAGACGACGATTACCGAGCGCGTGCTGTTTTACACCGGCATGATCCATAAGATGGGCGAGGTGCACGAAGGCACCACTGTTACGGATTGGATGGAGCAGGAGCGGGAGCGCGGCATCACGATTACGTCGGCAGCAACGACGTGCAGTTGGGCACAACGCAAAGAAGAAGGCGTTTACAAGATTTTTGAAGGCATCAAGCAGCGGATCAACATTATTGATACGCCCGGACACGTCGATTTCACAGCTGAGGTGGAGCGTTCGTTGCGCGTACTCGATGGCGCGATTGCAGTTTTCGACGGTGTAGCCGGCGTGCAGCCGCAATCGGAAACAGTCTGGCGTCAAGCAACGAAATACAATGTTCCGCGCCTAGCGTTCATCAACAAAATGGACCGCGTCGGCGCGGATTTCGAGATGTCGGTGAAGAGCATCCACAATAAACTTGGCGCGAACGCGTGGCCGATTTTGTTGCCTCTGGGCAGGGAAGATCAGCTGCGTGGCCAGCTCGATGTTATCAATAAGAAGGCGATCATTTACTCCGATAACGATCAGCTGGGATCGACGTACGAAGTTACCGATGTGCCGAAGGAATATGCCGATCTCGTTGATAAGGCTTACAGCGATCTGGTCGAACAAGTTTCCAACATCGATGACGAGGTCGCCGAGGCTGTCATCCATGAAAGACCGGTCACGCCGGAGCTGTTGAAGGCTGGAATTCGCCGGCAAACAATCGCGAATAAATTTGTGCCGGTCATCGGCGGCTCAGCATTAAAGAATATTGGCGTGCAGTACCTGGTCGATGCGGTGGTCGATTATTTGCCCAGTCCGCTCGACATTCCGCCGGCGAGAGGTCAGGACCCCGATACCGGTGAGCCGATAGAAGCGCCGACTGATGACAACGGCAACTTTTGCTCGTTGGCTTTCAAGCTTTGGAGCGATCCGTTTGTCGGAAAGCTGGTTTTCTTCCGTGTTTATTCCGGCACGCTGAGCAAAGGGGACACGGTTTACAACCCGCGGACGAACAAGCGCGAGCGCATTTCGCGTTTGATCCAGATCCAGGCGGACAAGCGCGAAGACATCCAGACGTGTTACTCCGGCGATATTGCGGCGATCGTCGGCATTAAAAATATTACCACCGGCGACACATTGTGCGATGAGGACCACCAGGTCCTTCTCGAGCCACCGTCTTTTCCTGATCCCGTGATTTCGATGGCGATTGAGCCAAAGACAAAATTGGATCAGGAAAAAATGGCGACTGCGCTGCAGCGACTCGCCGAAGAAGACCCGACCTTCCGCGTTTATACGCACGAAGACACCGGCCAAACGATCATCGCCGGGATGGGCGAGTTGCACCTGGAAATCATTCGCGACCGGATGTTCCGCGAGTTCAAGGTGGACGCAAACGCGGGCAAGCCTCAGATCGCGTATCGCGAAACGATCACCGCCAGCGCACACGGCGTCGGCAAGTTGATTAAACAATCAGGCGGTCGTGGCCAGTATGGGCACGTGGAAGTGGACGTGCGTCCAGCCGAACGCAGCAAAGGTTTGGTCGTCGAGAACAAAATTGTCGGCGGCATCATTCCGCGAGAATACATTCCTGCCGTCAAAAAAGGCATTGAAGAAGCGGTGCTCAATGGCGTGCTGGGCGGCTATCCTGTTGTCGATGTTGAGGTCGATATTGTTTACGGCTCGTTCCACGAAGTCGATTCCAGCGAGCTCGCATTTAAAATGGCGGCGATATTCGCCATGAAAGACGGATTTAGACAGGGCAAACCGATTCTGCTGGAGCCGATCATGAAGGTAGAAAACATCACCCCGGACGAGTTTCAGGGAGACATCTGCGGTGACTTGAGCCGGCGTCGCGGCAGCATTAACAATATCGAGACACGCGGCAATCTCGCCATCATTCACGC
>QHNF01000401.1:0-2391 GCA_003218345.1 Verrucomicrobiota bacterium
TCTCTTCTCATGTTCCTGCGACGCGCAGTGAAAACGGCCGAGAGCAACGGTGCCTCTGCCATCGTTTTTGAGATGGACACTTATGGCGGCCGGCTCGACTCGGCCGCCGAGATTGTCAACGTGCTCAATCACCTAACAATCCCAACTTACACATTCATTAACTCGAACGCCGGCTCAGCCGGTTCGCTTATTGCGCTGGCGACGCAGCACATTTACATGGCGCCGGTAAGCGCTATCGGTGCTGCCACGCCCATTCTTTCTACAGGTGAAGACCTTCCCGCGACAGTAAAGGAAAAAACAATCTCCTACTGGTCCGCGATGCTGCGCAGCACCGCCGCCAAAAACGGACACAATCCAGATATTGCCGAGGCGTTCATAAATAAGGACAAAGAAGTCAAAATCGGCGGCCGCGTCGTCCATGGAAAAGGCGCGGTGCTCACGCTCAATGCGCAGGAGGCGATTGAGAAAATAGATGGCAAGCCCCTGCTGGCCGATGGCGTTGCTGAATCGACTGCCGATCTCGTAAAGAAAGCAGGGATCAAAGGCGAAATTGTTTCGATCGAGCCGAGCGGGTTTGAGCAGCTCGCACTCTGGATCACTGCGCTTGCGCCGTTACTCCTTCTAATCGGGGTCATCGGCGCCTACCTCGAATTCAAAATCCCTGGCGTGAGTTGGCCCGGCATCACCTCTGCAATCTGTTTCGCGCTCTTCTTTCTCGGCCACTATCTGGCCGGGCTCGCCGGCTGGGAGGTCGTCGCGCTGTTTGTTGTCGGAATGGTCCTCGTCCTGATCGAGGTTCTTTTCTTCGCCCATTCGACCATCGTCTTTGGTGTCGTCGGCGTTTTTCTCATGCTCGCCTCACTGCTCTGGACAATGATCGACCGTTACCCTGGGCAAAACTTTTTCCCAAGCGGCAAAATGCTAGCCGTTCCGTTGCTTAACATGTTTATCGCGATTGTCGGTTCATTCATCGTGATCGCGCTTCTGGCGCGCTATCTCCCCCGAACGAGCATCTACCGCCGGTTTGCCTTAATCGATTCAAATCCACCGGGCCCATCTCTGGCCGGAGTCCCGCGTCAATTTGTGACTGCACTTGCGCTCGCGCCGGGAACGCATGGCACCGCAGTCACGGTCTTGCGACCGAGCGGCAAAGCGCGCTTTGCCGATCACGTGGTCGATGTTGTCACCGATGGCGAATTCATCGCGCCGGAAACGGCAGTCACCGTGATCCGGAGCGATGGGATGCGGGTGGTCGTGAAAAGTGCGGGGCTAGGATCCGTTTGACCCGCAAGAGCTATAGGTCGTCCCGATTCGCCCCCCGATCAGCCGCCGGCGACTACTCGAACAAATTCGACGCGATCGCCTTCGGCTAATGCTCGCTTTGGCCATTCGTGTCGATGCACGGCGAGACCATTGTGCTCCACTAGAATGGACTGCGGCGGCAATTGGTAACGCTCGATCAGTTCCGCAATCGTTTTGGCTTCACGTGCATCCACTGTTTCTCCATTGAGCGAAATCCTCATGCGCTGCAAAGAGCCTGGTCCCAATCTTTCCAAACGGGCTCGAGCCCGCGCCGGCGCAATACGGCCGCGATTTCGGCCGGCGAACGCTCGTCGCTGATCTCGAACTGGCCCGTCGCGCTTTCATCTTCTCCGTCTTGGTATTCTGGCGCGACGATGCGACCGCGCACTGTGCGATGCACATGGCCGCGGCCCTGGCGAGTGTAGCCTCCGGGTTCGGTATGGCTCCCAGCACTCATCGTCGTCACTCCGATCAAAGCGAGCGAGTCCCGCAGCGGTGCACGCTCACGCGTGCTCAGCACGATGCCCACCTGTGGGAAACTGATCCGCAATGCGCAAACTAGTTGCGTCAGCTCGCGGTCGTTCATCGAGAAAAGCGGACGAAATCCACCAGCTGCGGGACGCAACCGGGGCAGGCTTGCACTGATTTGCGCCTGCCAGCAGTGTTTAAATAAATAATGCAAATGTGCTGCCAGCGCGATCGCTTCATCCTGCCAACGCGACAAGCCAATGAGGGCGCCAATCCCGAGCCGGCGAAAACCGGCCGCGTAACCGCGCTCCACGCAATCCAACCGAAAATTAAAGTCGCGCTTCGGTCCGGCCGTGTGCATTTCGGCATAGACGCCGCGATTGTATGTCTCCTGGTAAACAACCAGTCCCTCGGCACCGGACTCCACAATCGGCAAATAATCCGCTGTTGTCATCGGCCCGACCTCGATTGAAATCGACGAAAAATCTGCCTGAAGTGCGCGGACGCATTCCGCGAGATAGTCGCGCCTGACAAATTTCGGGTGTTCGCCGGTGACAAGAAGAATTTGGCGAAAACCTGCTCGCGACAAATGCCGTCCCTCGGCGATCACTTCTTCAACGC
>QHNF01000401.1:2400-2870 GCA_003218345.1 Verrucomicrobiota bacterium
CGCTGAGCGTCACGCGCAGAATCGGGTTGTCCCGCGAAAAACCACAATAACGGCAATTGTTAATGCACTCGTTGGAAAGATAGAGCGGCGCGAACAGGCGCATTGTCCGGCCAAAATTCTGCAGAGTGAGGGCGCGCGACATTTGGGCCATCGCTTCGAGTTCCTGATCTGACTTTGGGGCGATCAGGTGCTCGAAGCGATGGATCAACTCCGATTTGCGGAGAGCCAAATTGTCCATGGTTTCAATGAACGACATCAACATAGTTTCGTGCGCACACGAGCGTTCGCAAATCTCAATCGTCGTAATAAGACAGCAAAAAAGCGGCGTTCGGAACATCCGAACGCCGCCGTCGCAAAATCTATCGTGGGCCTTTAGAACGCGAAATTAATGCCAGTGCGCGCCATGCCGAAGTTGTTCTCCGGACCGCCCACAACGTTCCAACTGAAATCACTGATCCAGCCGATATGCG
>QHNF01000411.1:0-3161 GCA_003218345.1 Verrucomicrobiota bacterium
TGGCGATACCTTCAGCCATCAAGGTTTTCAACTGGACAGCCACGCTGCACAAAGGCTCGATTCATTTCACCACTCCAATGCTGTATGCCCTCAGTTTCATCGGTCTCTTTACTATTGGCGGACTGACCGGTCTGTTTCTGGCGGCGCTCGCTGTCGATGTTCACGTTACCGACACCTACTTTGTGGTGGCGCATTTTCATTACATCATGGTTGGGGGAATGGTCACTGCGTTCATGGGCGGCTTGCATTACTGGTGGCCGAAAATGACCGGGCGAATGTACCCTGAACTCGCTGGGAAACTGGCTGCGTTAACGACGTTCCTCGGATTCAACCTCACTTTTTTCCCGCAATTTCTGCTCGGCTACCTGGGCATGCCGCGCCGTTATCACGCTTATCCGCCGGAGTTCCAGGTCTTTCACGTCCTGTCAACTGCGGGCGCGTCCATCCTCGGCATCGGCTATTTGCTGCCGCTGATTTATTTCTTATGGGCGCTGAAGCATGGTCGCGCTGCCGGACCAAACCCTTGGCGTGCGACCGGGTTGGAATGGCAAACGCCTTCGCCGCCGCCAACGACTAATTTCGAAGAGACGCCGGTTGTCACCGGGCCACCTTACTCGTATTCGCCGGAGAAAGATGCCGACCTTGACCTCGCCAGTATCTGAAGAATCGGAGATTGTCGCCGAACAATTCGATGACATCGACCAGCAGCGTTCCGCTGCGCAGCTGGGAATGTGGATTTTTCTTGCGACCGAAGTGCTCTTCTTCGGGGGACTATTTCTCAGCTATACGGTTTATCGATTCACTTATGGTCAGGTATTTGTCGAGGCGAGCCGGCGTCTGGACGTTATTCTTGGCGGGACCAATACCGCCGTGCTGCTCGTCAGCAGTTTACTCATGGCGCTCGCGGTGCGCGCTGCCCAGCTTGATCGGAGACTTTTGCTAGTTCGATTGCTCGTTGGTACCGCGCTTCTAGGCCTGGTATTTATGTCAATCAAGGCCGTCGAGTACCACACGGATTACGTCGATCATTTGATTCCGGGGACTCGTTTCCATTGGGCGGGCGCTGATCCGCGCAAGGCCGAACTGTTTTTCTGGCTCTATTTTGGAATGACAGGCTTGCACGCCATTCATGTTACCGTCGGTATTGGTGTCTTGCTTGTTTTGGCGTTGCTCGCATGCCGCGGCAGATTCGCAGCCGGAAATTACAATCCAGTCGAGATCTCCGGCCTGTATTGGCATTTTGTCGATATCGTCTGGGTTTTTCTCTTTCCACTTTTGTATCTCGTCGGGCACAGATAATGGAAAAGGCCGTCGATCCAAAAATTTACTTTCGTACCTGCATCGCGTTGCTTGCGCTGCTCGCTTTGACTTGGATTACGGCCTATGTGGATCTTGGCCCGTTTAATCTCATAGCTGCGCTCGCCATCGCGATTACTAAAGCGATCCTCATCGCGCTATTCTTCATGCACATCAAAGGGAGCAGTCGTCTCTTGCATCTTGCAGCGCTCGCCGGTGTGATGTGGTTGCTAATCCTAATCGCGCTCACCTTGGCCGATTATGCAACGCGCAGGTGAGAGAGAGGGACCGACTCGCCAGTTCCAACGGGTGAATAAGCGAGCTTCGAAAGCTCGATGAGCCAACCAATCTTTCGTGACCGGACGATTGCTTTGTAGATGTAACCGACGCAGGAAATTATGAAAGCACCTAATCGTTGGGTCATTGCGATCGCCGGTGTACTTCTGCAGATCGTGCTAGGCGCCGTTTACGCGTGGAGTGTGTTTCGCATCCCGTTGTCGAAACAGTTTGGCTGGAGCATTTCGCAAGTCACGCTCACCTTCACCATCAGCATTTTTGTGCTCGGCTTCGCTGCATTCTTTGGCGGATTGTGGATGAATCGAAAAGGGCCTCGGGTCGTCGCGCTGACTGCGGCGACGCTCTATGGCCTCGGCGTTTTTTTGACGAGTTTCTCCGCGAATAAACTTTGGTGGTTATATCTGAGCTATGGCTTCATAGGTGGGCTTGGGCTTGGGCTCGGCTACATCGTTCCCGTTGCCGTGCTGGTGAAATGGTTTCCCGATCGACGCGGTCTCATCACCGGCATCGCCGTCGGCGGTTTCGGTGGCGGTGCCCTCATCACTGCGCCGGTGGCGACCCGACTCATTCAATCCGTCGGTGTGCTACCGACATTCGCGTATCTGGGCGTCGCATATTTCATCATCGCAATCATCGCAGCGTTGTTCATGCAAAATCCCCCGGAAGGTTTCGTGCCGGAAGGATGGGCGCCGAGCGCGAAGCAAACATCGGAGCGCGCCGGGCACGATTACTTTCTCTCCGAAGCGCTCAAAACCTGGCAATGGTGGGTGCTCTGGTTCATTCTTTTCTTAAACACGACCGCTGGCATTTCGGTCATCTCACAGGAAGCCCCGATTTTTCAGGAGTTAACCAAGGTCGCGGCAGTAGTGGCCGGCGGCATGGTCGGGATCGCCAGCATGGGCAACGCGGCCGGCCGCGTGTTTTGGGCCTGGCTGTCAGATTTGATCACCCGCCGCGCGACCTTCGTCGTCATGTTTATTGTGCAAGTCCTGCTCTTTTGGCTTCTGCCAAGCATTGCTGTGCCTTCAATGATGACCACCATCACGTTTGTCATCCTGATGTGCTACGGCGGCGGGTTCGGCACGATGCCCGCGTTCACCGCCGACTATTTTGGACCGAAAAACGTCGGCGCGATTTACGGACTGATGTTGACCGCTTGGAGTTTCGCGAGCGTTTTTGGACCGCTTTACATCGCGCGAATGCGCGAGACCACCGGGAATTACGCCACTGCTCTTCACGTCATCGCGGGCGTAATGGCATTGTCGATTTTGCTGCCAATTATCGTTAGGCCGCCGCGACGCGAACGGTCAGGCTGAATACTTAGGCGCGCAGTTTTTGCGCTGGCCTGATAGGTCGAGCCGTAGGATTTTTCGGCAACAACCGCAGTGTTGCGTGCGAGGAACTTCGTCCCGCTCGCTGCCATTTCGTTTTTGCTCGCCGCATTGATCAGCCGCTTCAGCTGGATTTCGGCCGGAAAAGGTTGCGCCTGCGATCCCGAAGCCGTTTCTGCTTCGTAGACGGGAAGATAGACTTCCAGTCTGTCCCTGCTAAGAAGCATCTTGCTTGTC
>QHNF01000411.1:3181-3778 GCA_003218345.1 Verrucomicrobiota bacterium
CCAGAACGCCTAACTTCCAGGATTACCCGTTCAATGTGCGAGTAGATATTGAACGACGGCGGACGAAGAAATCCGATCAGCGTCTGATTGCTTTCACGCGCAAAATCAACTGCGAGTGTCGAGGGCGCTGAGACCGCAGCGACGATGGGAATACCAGCAGCTAGTGCTTTTTGCACAATTTCGAAGGAAGCGCGTCCGCTCACCAGAAGAAGATGTCGATTTAGCGGGACTAGCCCATCGAGAAACGCGCGGCCAATTGCTTTATCGACCGCGTTATGACGGCCAATATCTTCCCGCACTATTTGGCGTTCACCGTGTAAATCGAAAATTCCGGCGCCGTGAATCCCACCCGTTCGCGCAAAATCGCCCTGGCATTTGCGCAACAGCTCCGGAAGCGCGAGCAGCGTCTTTATCTCGAGTCTAATCGTTGCCGATGTAATTGCGGGGAAATTTTGCCGGATGGCTTCGATGCTGGTCTTGCCGCAGATTCCGCAACTGGATGAAATCGTTCCAAAGCGGGTCGCGGAACCGAGCTTCGCTTTCACGCCCGCCGCGAGATCGACTATGACAATGTTGTCGCGAGTCGTGGAGATTTTC
>QHNF01000411.1:3983-4312 GCA_003218345.1 Verrucomicrobiota bacterium
AAACGAATCTGGTCGATGTTAGCATGAAGGCGGTGGAAATCTGCCATCTTTACATTTCGCCCGGGCATAATTTTGTAGGTCACCATGGACGGGAACCAGATGCGTATCCCATGATTGAAGTGCCGATGATCGAGTGCGTCGCCGGACTTGGGATTCGCGACGATCGCTATTTCGATTTTAAAAATAATTACAAAGGACAGATCACATTTTTCTCGCTCGAAGTTTTTGATGAACTCTGCGCCACGCTCGGATTGCACGATTGTTCGCCTGCGTCGCTCCGTCGTAATGTCATGACGCGCGGTGTCGATCTTAACGAATTAATTGGCGAG
>QHNF01000410.1 GCA_003218345.1 Verrucomicrobiota bacterium
CCTTTCAATGATCGCAGGCATTACTTCATCGCGCACGATTACGTCGAAAATTTGCTCAGCGCGATCGAGCCCAACGGCCTCTTACTTACACTCGACTGGCAAGTCGTGTCGCCGATGTTGTATGTGCAGGAGATAGAGCAACGTCGACGCGAAGTTGAAATCGTGGACATTAATCTCCTGCGTCGCTCGTGGTATTTCGATTATCTTAGACACGCTTATCCTGGTCTGATTGAGCGATCGCGAGAGAAAATCGACGCGTTTGTTGAGAATCTTAAAGAATGGGAGCGCGACCCTAGGGCATTTACCAGAAATCAGGCACTTACTCAAAAGATCACCACCGCATTTGAGGAGATGATCAAGTCAATTGTAACACACGAGAGTAAAGTCGCGCCGGTTTATGTTACGAGAGACTTACTGTTCGCCGACACAGTTAACGGAGAGCTAATCAAGTGGCTCACACAAAACTATCAACTGGTTCCGCAAGGACTGGTCTTCAACCTCGCGGGCGACCAGAGCTTTCACGATTCGCCGGATCTGCGCCTACAGACCCGTGGTCTGGCTGACGGGACTCTGCGGTTTGAGAAAGAGGACGTAGTAAACGTCAAGGTATTACCGGTGTATACGAGCATGCTTACCAATCGCGGGCGCTATCTCGCTTTATTCAACCAGCACGAACGTGCCATTGCTGCGTTCCGGCAGGCGCTCGCGCTCGATCCGGGGCTCGCCGCGGCGCAACAAGGGGTCGTGGAAAGTACGGCTAAGCTGCGGAGCCAATAACAGCTGTTTTTCGAATGGATCTTTTCGCTCCTCTTCGGCCCCTCTACTCGCATTAAGACATTCCTCTCTTGCCAACGCAGCGGATTGCTTCTAAACCGGCGCGATGAGAACCACGTCTTGCATTCTTGCAATTTCCCTATGTTGCGGAGCCGCTGCGCACGCGGCCGATCAAATTATCGTGCTTAAAGCCGAGCGCATGTTCGATGGTGGTTATCGTGCAAGGCGACAAGATTGTGGACGTCGGCATTAATTTGCCGGTGCCGGATGGCTCGAAAGTGGTCGATCTTGGCGATGCGACGCTTTCCCCGGGCTTTATGGACGCTCACACACATCTCACGCTGGATTACTCAGGCGATTACAATCTGCGCCGGCTGCACGAGCTTGATCTCAATGTATCCGAGCAAGCAATCCGAGCGACAACCTTTGCTCGCGCGACAGTCGAAGCCGGTTTCACTACTGTGCGTGACCTGGGTAGCCGGTTTATCGGCAGCCGCGAATTCGTTGATGTAGCGCTGCGCAATTCGATTAACAAAGGACTAGTCGTCGGTCCCCGCATGCTCGTGGCGACGAAAGGAATCGGCGCAACGGGCGGCCACTTCGACCCGACCAGCGGATTTCGCGATTTTCTTTTCGGGCGCGAACCAGATTATACCGACGGCATTGCGGATGGGCCCGAGGAAATCCGAAAGGCTGTTCGCCTTGAAGTAAAGAACGGCGCGGACGTGATCAAGGCTGCCGTCTCTGGCGGCGTTCTTTCACTGGCCGACGAAGTAGATACTCCTCAACTCACTCCAGCCGAAATGACGGCGCTTGTGGATGAATCGCACCGATTGCGCAAAAAGGTGGCTGTGCATTGTCATGGCGATCAAGCCGCCCGCGAAGCGATCGAGGCGGGTGTTGATTCGATCGAGCACGGCTCCTTTATGAAACCGGAAACGCTCACCCGAATGAAAAGCAAAGGCATCTTTCTCACGCCAACGCTTATGGCCACGGAATGGATCATGAGCAAGCTGGACAATTATCCGCCGGCATTGCAGGCCAAAGCGAAGTCGGCCGCTGCCGCTCGTTCGGACATGTTTCGTAATGCCGTAAAAATGGGCCTGAAGATTTCCTTTGGGACCGATGCAGCTGTTTTTCCGCACGGCCAAAACGCGAAAGAGTTTAAGTTAATGGTCGATCTCGGGATGGCGCCGATCGATGCGTTGAAATCCGCGACGGCAAATGACGCCGAGCTTCTCGGTATTGCGCAGAAAGTGGGCACGCTGGAGAAAGGGAAACTGGCCGATGTCATCGCAATGCCAGGCGATCCGGCGTCCGACATTACCGCGACCGAGCGGGTTTTTTTCGTGATGAAAGAGGGCAAAATCGTCAGGAACGGGCCGCCCGTTGTGCAGAGCGCTGCCAAAGCAACCGATGCCGTAGAAGTTGCGGCGCCAGTGGACTAGCCACGCGTCGCGCTGAAGTTCATTTTTGACAACAAAAAAGATAACCGCTACCTTCCACCTCCCCGCCGCTGGAACTAAGCGGCCTAACATTTAAGCAGGAGCCTCGGCACTTGTATCAAAGGCCGGGCGTTTGAACTGCACGGAAAAATGCAAAGAAATCGAAGCAAACGTTATCGCGCCGCCGCTCAGCAGGTGGATCGGAGCAAGGCTTACAATCTTGGCGAGGCTGTCTCGACACTGAAGAAGTTTCCGCCGGCAAAGTTTGATCAAACAGTGACGGTTTCGTTCCGGCTCGGTGTTGATCCCAAGCAATCTGATCAGATGGTTCGCGGGACCTGTCCGCTTCCGCATGGTAGCGGCAAGCAGGTGCGCGTGCTGGTCTTTGCCGAGGGCGACGCTGCGCGAGCAGCCACGGAAGCGGGTGCGGAATTTGTCGGGATGAAAGACCTGATTCAAAAATGCCAGGAAGGTTTTCAAGATTTTGATGTTGCGATCGCTACCCCCGCGGCAATGGCGGAGGTCCGGAAACTCGGGAAGGTGCTCGGACCGCGCGGATTAATGCCTAATCCCAGAACCGGAACGGTGACTGATGACACGGCGAAAGCGGTGCAGGAGGTGAAGGCAGGTCGCGTAGAATTCAAGCTAGACAAGAACGGCAACGTGGCGGTGCCGGTTGGAAAATTTTCGTTTGAAGAAAACGCGCTAGTTGAGAATGGAAGTGCGGTGATCGAAGCGGTTATGCGCGCCCGTCCTGCAACCGCGAAAGGTCGCTACCTTGAAGGCGTGACAATTAGTGCGACGATGTCCCCGGGAGTCCAAATCGATCCAGCGCCATATTTAAGTGTCTGAGTTCGGATCGACAATCATTAAACCGATTAATATGCGACCAGAAAAAGCCAGCATTGTTTCAGATCTGTCCGAGAAATTGAAACGC
>QHNF01000408.1:0-240 GCA_003218345.1 Verrucomicrobiota bacterium
CTTGAGATCGAATGCACTCATCCGGCCAGTCATCTCAAAAGTTCTGGGGTCTGCTCAAGCGGAGAGAACGCTGGGGATTCTCTTGGCGCGGTTGGCTGCTTTTGACTCTGCTTGGTCTGGCATCCGCATTTCTGTTTTTCGTGAACGTACATTCGTTTCTGGCGATAACGCACCGCGTCGATACAAACAATCTTGTAGCGGAGGGGTGGATACAACGATATGCGCTCCGCGCGGCGGCTA
>QHNF01000408.1:513-2941 GCA_003218345.1 Verrucomicrobiota bacterium
GGTGAGAACGTTCCGGTCGGTATTATCGCAGTTCCAAACCCCGATTATGATCCCAAGTATTGGTGGCGTTATAGCGACGGTGTTCGAGAAGTCATAGGCGAAAGTATTGCCTACGTGTACGCGAGATTTCTCTTTTATCCGTTGCCAGCGCCGCCTGGTAAGAAGATGGTGAAAGCCTCTCAACATCCTTTTGACATGCAACAATGAAGATAGCCGTTATTGGTCTTGGTTATGTTGGGCTGCCGCTGTCGCTTCAATTTGCTCGCTCGTGTGTGACTGTTTTGGGGTTAGATGCTGACGCCAAGAAAGTTCACCTGCTTAATGACGGGTACAGCTATATAAAGCACATTGAGCCATCGACCGTTGCCGAGTCGGTCAGGTCCGGCAAATTCTTCGCCTCCACGGAGCTTAGCCGGGTCAGAGAGGCGGAGGCGGTGATCATTTGTGTGCCAACACCGCTGAGCAAAAATCGTGAACCGGACCTCTCGTATGTGCTTGAGACCGGCCGCTCGATCGCGCCGCACCTAGTCAGGGGAACTTTGGTCGTGCTCGAATCAACCACTTATCCCGGGACGACGGACGAACACTTGCGCGCAGTCCTGGAGCAGGGATCAGACATGAAAGCCGGGGTGGATTTTCACTTGGCGTTTTCGCCGGAACGGGAAGATCCGGCTAACGAACAGAGCAAGGTCAAATCCATCCCCAAAGTTGTTGGCGGTTATACAAGAGCCTGCCTCGATCGCGCTATGGCGCTCTATGGCAAAGCCATCGATACACTAGTGCCTGTTTCTTCTTGTCGTGTCGCAGAAGGTACCAAACTGCTGGAGACCATTTTCCGCAGCGTTAACATCGCGCTCGTGAACGAATTGAAGCTGGTGTACAGAGCCATGGGAATTGATATCTGGGAAGTTATCGAAGCGGCCAAGACGAAGCCGTTTGGGTTCATGCCGTTCTATCCAGGGCCTGGTCTTGGCGGTCACTGCATCCCAATCGATCCATTCTACCTTACATGGAAGGCGCGTGAGTATGGTAAACACACGCGATTCATCGAACTGGCGGGCGAGATAAACACAGCAATGCCGGAATACGTGGCGCATCGCGTTGCCGAGGCGTTGAATGCCCGAAATAAAGCAGTGAAGGGCAGTCGAGTGCTGGTTTTAGGACTAGCTTATAAGCCGAACGTCGATGACGAGCGCGAATCACCGAGTTACGTTTTGATGGACCTTCTGAGCGAGCGCGGCGCCGAACTGGAGTACTATGATCCCTACGTGCCAGTGATTAAGCCAACCCGTGAGCATTCGCATTGGGCCGGAAAGAAATCCGTGGAATGGGATCGCGCGACTATTGAGAGCTTTGATCTTGTGCTCATCGCAACAAATCACGGCTGCGTGAGCTACCAAGAGCTTGCTGATTGGGCGCAGGGCATCGTGGACACGCGAAACGCAATGTCCGGGACACACGTGCGACCTGACAAAGTTTGGAAAGCATAGATATTTCGCGCGGCAAACAGGTGCGTCGCCAGCTACCCGCTAAATTAAGCCACCGGTCAGACCTGGACCAAATGAGCGACACGACAGATTCGCACCGCTTGTTGTGGGCCGGATTTCTGCGGTATTACCAGCAATTTCTCACCTGAGCGATCGACATTGCCGTGAAAAAAGATTACCATCCAGCGTACAAATTATGATGCGTCATCAAATCGTCGGGAATCCGTACGTTTTCCAATATAGGTTGTAATCCAGTTCGTTCGAACTCGTTACGTATGTTATGTTCCTCCGCTGCTGGCGAATCGTCGGAACAATTTACGTCCGGTCGCGGAGGCACTAGAAATTTGAGACATTGTGACATGTTGTTAAATCCTTAGTACATCAATTCTTAAACATCTCTTGAACAATGCCGTCGCTTTTGGCATGGATCTCGCTCCCGAACCGTTGGAAAGGCCTTTCGACGGTGCTGCCGTAGAACAGGTTAAACATTTTTTTGTAGATTCGTTTTGCGGCGGCACACGAACTATATGTGAGCTATGGTCGCCCGGGAGTCACGTCCTCTGCATCGCGTGCTGAAGTCTTGCTCATACCCTTGCAAACGGTCAAAAGTTGGCGCCCTCGCATTTCGTTGCTTTGCAGTAGCGCAGTTCATAGCAGTCTCGTCTGCGAGCGCCCAAGACCCTGCTACCGTCGGGCAGTTTTCATCGGCGATGACATGGCCCTACGAGGCAATTCATGCTCATTTGCTGCCGACAGGCAAAGTCCTCTTCTGGACAAGGGGAGATCACTCCCAGCTCTGGGATCCGGCGACAAATGCGGTCACCCCAGCTGCAGCATCGGGCGCCAATATTTTCTGTTCGGGCCATGCGTTTATGCCTGATGGACAGCTCTTGATAGCCGGTGGCCACGTAAGCAACTGGGTAGGGCTACCGAACGCCTAC
>QHNF01000414.1 GCA_003218345.1 Verrucomicrobiota bacterium
TTATCCGGGCCGGTAAACATAAAACTTAATCTGTTTTGACTGCGAAATACCGCCTTGTTGCCACTGAGCAGTCAACGTCACAAGATTGATCCCATCCAGGATGGTATTGTCGGGTTCAGTCAGTTCGATGAGGACGCTTTTCTGGATCACCTTTACCACTCCATTAACACTGTCGACCTTGAATTCCTTGGCAGCGTCCGGCACCCCTTGCGCAACCTGAATCTCCGCCATTTGATTCGATAGTATCTGACGGACCACGTCTTCTTCCGCGCTGATCGCGCTCGCATTGAGACAATTCTCGACTGCGCGCCCAAGCGCCACGACACCAATGGCGAAAATCGCGAGCCCAAGGAGGACCTCGTAGAGGGCGAAAGCCTTCCGTATCTTTCTGGAGTCACCTCGTCGCATAACTTGTAATCTCGGGTTGCGCCGTGAGCGGCGAGTAACTCGCCGTCCATGAACCAGCAGGGCCTTTGAACTGGACGATTGCCGGTTCGCAGGATCCCGAAGGCCAGAAAATCCATTCAGCCGGATATTTTTCCATCAATGCCGCTGGCAATGAGAGTTTCAGGGCGTTGCCCTTGTTGGGGCGAAATTCCGCGGTTGTTTTGGCTTCCTCACCTTCTGCAAAAGCTTCAGGCCGCACCACGACATTGTTTTTGCCCCAAACGATCAGGTAGGGACGACGCTCGGCCACACTTCGCTCCTGCGCCTGGCGCACAAGATTGTTGAACCCATCCAGGGATTGCTTCAGTCGCCTGTTTGCGATCACGCCGCTAAAGCTCGGCACTGCCAACACAAGCAGTAATAGCAGTATGAAGATGGCGAGAGCCATCTCGATCAATGTAAAACCCCGGAACCGTTGCACCGGCGAAAATTACTCGTTTCACCGCAAATCACAACACGGCCAGCGAGGATCACGAGATTACCGGACCGCAACCAGCCGCTAAAAAAGAGCAATCAATCAGCAGCAGCCGCGATGGCGATGTGATAGAGTTTACCCCAAAATGAGGCCAGCTTTGCGCATCGGCATAATCGGAGCTGCGCTTTGCGTGCTCGCAATGCTTGCGTGGCAGGGAATTACTGCACACGGCGCGCCTGATCCCACACGGCCCAACACTAGCGCGACTGTGGCGTTTCTGGATATTGGGATTCTTGTCTTCCGTGAGGGATTGGAATGCATTCTGGTACTGGCCGCCATCACAGCCAGCATGACCGGCGCCAAACGCGGCCATCGTCGGCCAGTTGCGCTGGGCGCGGGCCTGGCGTTTATCGCCAGCTTGATCACGTGGCTGATCGCGGTACGCATCGTTGGTTCACTCAGTGACAATATGTCGGCACTCGATTTGCAAGCCGCCACCGGCTTGCTGGCAGTCGTCGTCCTGCTTGTGATCATGAACTGGTTCTTCCATAAAATTTATTGGGGCGGCTGGATTCGCGCCCACAATCGCCGCCGCAAAGCGTTACTCGAAAATGCGCGGGCGGCCGAAATCTCACAGCGACGTCTCTGGTGTGGATTGGTCCTGCTCGGATTCACCTCCTTATACCGGGAAGGATTTGAAGTGGTACTTTTCTTACAAAGTTACCATCTGAGGCTGGGTGGAAGCGTGGTACTGGAAGGCACATTGCTAGGTATTGTTCTTACGGCAATGGTGGCCGTGCTTACCTTTGTTCTCCAACAGCGTCTGCCATATCGCAAAATGTTAATCACTACAGGCGTCCTTCTCGGAGTCGTGTTGCTGGTAATGGTAGGCGAGCAGGCGCAGGAAATGCAGCTCGCACACTGGATTTCCACTACTGAAATCAGTTCTCTAAAAAACTACATGCCACCGTGGATTGGACTCTGGTTTGCGGTATTCCCGACAGTCGAAACGCTTGTTGCCCAATTTATTGCGGCAGTGTTGGTGATTGGCTCGTATTACGCCGCGCGGCATTTAGGCGGCGCACCTCCACAAAGCGGCGAACAACCACTCGAGGAAGGACCAGCGGAAGCTAAGGCTACAATCGTGGAAAGTTTGCAACCGGCTGCGTGAACGGCCCGCGCTGGGTGCACAATAGGAATTCTGGAGCGCAGGCAGCTTGCCTATAGTCGTCAGCAGCTTGCCGACGAAACTTTTCGGCAAACTGCCACAATCACAGCTGGGAGCCCGTGCATCCCAGAAACACAAATCGATCTGATTCTGTTGAGCAATCCTAGAGTGATTCAGATGAGCGCCGTTAGGCGCGTCATGTTTGTCGAAAGCAGATTTTAAATGTCCAAGCTCTGGAGGAGCCGCATGAAAAGAACTGGTTTGCAGCTTTTTTATGCCGCTCCTAGCGGAGCTTGGCGTCTTGGGGAATTGACTTTCGACAAACATGACGCGCCTAACGGCGCTCATCTGAATCACTCTAGGATTGCTCAACAGAATCAGATCGATTTGTGTTTCTGGGATGCACAGGCTCCCAGCTGTGATTGTGGCAGTTTGCCGAAAAGTTTCGTCGGCAAGCTGCTGACGACTATAGGCAAGCTTCTTACCATCTTTTCTTCGCTCCGCTCCATCCCTTACTCCAACGCCGCCCGCAGCCGTTAATGAAAAGTTGTTCAATGGAATGCAATGGAGGCAGATCGGTCCCTTCCGTGGAGGTCGCGTGCTCGCAGTCGAGGGCGTAGTCGGCGAACCAGACACATATTATTTTGGCGCAGTTGCGGGTGGAGTCTGGAAAACGATCGATGGCGGCGCAAACTGGACGCCGCTTTTCGACAAGCAACCCATCTCATCGATTGGGGCAATCGCCGTGGCGCCATCTGATCACAACGTCATCTACGCCGGCACCGGCGAAGCGGCCGTCCGCGGCAACACCACTTATGGCACCGGAGTTTTCAAATCCATCGATGGAGGCAAGACGTGGCAGAATGTTGGGTTAAAGGACAGCCGTCAAATTGGCGCATTAATCGTCGATCCAAGAGATGAGAATGTCGTTCTGGTAGCGGCTCTTGGTCACGCGTTTGGTCCAAACGCGGAGCGCGGAATATTCCGCACTGCCGACGGTGGGAAAACGTGGACGAAAGTTTTGTCTAAGGATGAAAACACCGGCGGGATCGATGTCGTTTTTGATCCGCACAATCCGAACATTGTTTTCGCTTCGCTGTGGCAGGCGCGACGGCAACCATGGTTTTTTTCCAGCGGTGGTCCAGGAAGTGGGCTCTACCGATCTGAAGATAATGGCGTTACCTGGAAACGTCTCGAGGGCAATGGCCTGCCCGAAGGAATCCTCGGTAAGATCGGTATCACGGTTTCCGGTGCCGATTCGAATCGCGTTTATGCGATCATCGAGGCCAAAGAAGGCGGCCTTTATCGTTCCGATGATGCCGGACAACATTGGACCCGTGTAAATGATGACGGCCGATTTCGCCAGCGCGCCTGGTATTTTAGCAAAGTCTATGCCGACTCGAAATCGGCGGACACGGTTTACCTCTTAAACACGGGGCTCTTTCGTTCGGTTGATGGCGGAAAAACTTTTAATTTGTTGCCGGCGCGTAGCGGCGATCATCACGGTCTCTGGATCGATCCGCAAAATCCCAATCGGATCGCGAACGCCAATGACGGTGG
>QHNF01000065.1:0-9157 GCA_003218345.1 Verrucomicrobiota bacterium
TTTGCAGCCGGTTCGGCGCCTGTGTCGGCGCCCAAATCGTGCAGCGGTTTTCTCGCACATCGGCTACACAATTCATCGTCTCGACCGGCGCGTGTGCATAAAACGGATAGTGGTAAGTCGCTTCAATCGTACGTGTGACAGCGCCGGTGCTCGGAGGCGCTTCCTGTTTGCGCGTGATGAAACCGCGTTCATGCGACGCGAATTCGAGCCGCTTGGAATGCGCCTCCGAATCAAACGCGTCCGGTGGCGGCACGCCCCAATCCACCGCTAGCGCGGTCCGGCCTTTTATTGCTGCCCAAGTATTATCGGCGACGACAGCAATTCCGCGCGACGTCTTCACGACGTTACGAACACCGCGAACATTTCTCGCTTTCTCTTCGTCCATTCGCTTCGGTTTCGCGCCGATCCATGGCGGTCGTTCGAGCGACGCGTACAACATCCCGGGAATTTTCGTGTCGATGCCGTAGCGCGCGTTGCCCGAAACGATATCGCGACCATCGATTCGCGGCGTGCGGCGGCCGACAATTTTATAATCGCGCGCATTCTTCAGCGGCGGGTCGCTAGGCACGGACAATTTCGCCGCGTCCGCCACCAGAGCGCCGTATTCGAAACGGCGGCCGCTGGACGTGTGAACGATCGCTCCGTTGGAAGCGGCGCAACTTCCGCGATCAACTTTCCATCGCGCTGCTGCCGCAGTGGCGAGCATCTCACGCGCAGCCGCTCCCGCTTTCCGCAAAGAGCGCCAGCCATCTCGCACACTGTCACTTCCACCGGTGCCGAGATCGTCGAAGACTGGGCTGGGCGACGCCTGTAAGAGTTTGATGCGCGACCAATCTGCCTCGAGTTCTTCAGCCAGGATCATCGCGAGCGATGTGCGCACCCCCTGGCCCATTTCCGACTTGCCGATCGTCAACGTTACTGTGCCGTCGATGTCGATCTTGACCCAGCCATTCGGCGCAAATTCTTTCGTCGCATCGGCGGCAAAAATTCTGCGCCTATTGAAACCGACAACCAGACCGGCGCTGCCAACAGCAACGGTTCGCACAAAATCACGGCGCGAGATTTTCATCGCGAAGACGATTTTTTCTTTCGCATCTCCGCGGCCGCTCGATGAATCGCTTTGCGAATACGCGGGTAGGTTCCGCAACGGCAAACCGAATCAGACATGACGGTCTCGATGAGATCGTCGTTTGGCTCCGGATGCTCGTTCAGCAACCCGCATACCGTCATGATCATTCCAGCCTGGCAATAGCCGCATTGCGCCACCTCTTCTTCGATCCATGCGCGCTGACACGGATGGCTCACGTCGGGCGACAGCCCTTCAATCGTAGTAAAACTTCGTCCCGCGATTTCCGAGGCAGGAAGCTGACAGGCGCGTAAGGCTTTGCCGTTTTCAAGAATCGTGCATGCGCCGCAAACCCCAACACCGCAACCAAACTTCGTTCCGGTTAACCCAAGTTGATCGCGCAGGATCCAGAGCAACGGCGTGTCGTCATCGGCCTCGATTGTGCGAGGCGCGCCGTTAACAGTGAGGCGAAGCTCGGCCATGAGTCATTACTTCGACTGTCGATCTTCAAAGACAATTTCGCCGCCGATGATGTTCATTATGCAGCGCGCCTGCAAAATTTCCGTCTCCGGGATTTTCATGATGTCGGCGGAGAGCACGGTGAAATCGGCGAGCTTGCCAACTTCGATTGAGCCTTTGTCATTTTCTTCGAACGCGGCGTAAGCGGGCCAAATCGTAAACATTTTCAATGCTTGCTCTCGCGAGAAGGCTTGCTCGGGATGCCATCCTTCGCCCGATTCACCTTTGATGCTTTTGCGCGCGACCGCGGCGTAAAATTCGATCATCGGTTCGCCGCGCTCCACTGGCGCGTCGGATCCGCCGGCGATGATGCAGCCGGAATCGAGAAAACTTTTCCACGCGTACGCGCCGCCAAGGCGATCCATTCCGAGTCGCGCTAACGCGAAAAACAAATCGCTGACTGCATGCGACGGTTGCATCGAAGGAATCACGCCCAATTTTGCGAAGCGCGGGATGTCAGCAGGATCGACAATCTGCGCATGCTCGACTCGCCACCGCGGCTCGCGGATTTTGCGTTCGTTAGGCGGGACAGCTTTGAATGCGGCTTCGTAAAGATCGAGAATTAATCGGTTCGCGCGATCGCCAATGGCATGCGTCTCGACTTGAATGCCGCGGCGCAATGCTTCTTTAAACATCGGCGATAAATCTTCGGGTTTTTCGGTGAGATAACCGGAAGTCTCCGGCGCATCATTGTATGGTTTCAGCAACGCCGCGCCGCGCGAGCCGAGTGCGCCGTCGAAAATGACTTTGATAGTTCGCTGCGTGAAGTAATGGTTGAAACCATTGATTGTTGATCCTTCCCGCAAAAAATTTTGCGCATCTGTCCCGGGGCCAAAAACCGCGTTTACGAAACGAATTTTGATTTTTCCCGTTTCGAAACTCTTCCTGATAAGGTCGACATCTTCCGTGTGGCTGCCGGCATTTTGAATTTCGCACCAGCCCAGTCCGATCTCGCGATCAATTCCGCGTAGCAACGCCTGCTCGCGGTCGGCTTCGGTCGGTTTCGGAATATATTCCGCGACCAAATCCTGCGCGTTGTCGAGCAACATCCCATTCGGTTCGCCGTTCGTTTTTAGAATTTGTCCACCGAAAGGATCCGGCGTGTTCTTGTCGATCTTGGCAATTTTTAGCGCGACGGAATTTGCGACGGAGGCGTGACCATCGGCGCGCGTGAGATAAACTGGGTTGTTGGGCGCGATCTTGTCGAGCTCAGATCGCGTAGGAAACTGCGGCGGCTTCCAGAAAGTCTCTATCCAGCCCCGGCCTGTGACCCATTTTCCGCGCTCGGTTTGCGCGGCGCTCTCTTTCACTTTCGCGAAAAAATCTTCCAGCGTCTTCGTGCCCTCGAGATTCAAAGTCGTCTCGCGATCGCCAATTTCAAAGATGTGGCAATGCGCATCAGTGAAGCCGGGCACGAGTGTGTGACCATGAAGATCGATAACGCGGGTGGCGCGAAATTTCTTCGCGTCTTCATTTGAGCCGGCGAAAAGGATCCGATCGCCTTTCACGGCCACGGCTTCAGCCTTCGGCTGTTTTGCGTTTACGGTGTAGATGTTTCCGTTCGTAAGAACAAGATCGACGTCCAGTCGATTCCGCTTGGCTTCACTCGGGACAGATTCTTTAGCAGCGTTCACGTCTCGAATGAAAAACAGCAGGAAAAGAAGACTGCTCCGGAAAAGAACGTGGGAAGTCTGCGCTTTCACTTGACGATTTGCCGAAGTTTTGACGTTATCAGCTTTGCCAATTGTTCGCTTTTCTGTATCGGAAAAGGCAAACGGCATTGTTTTTTGTCAATAATCAGATTGGACGATGAATTTTATTTTGCTCCCGCCAAGCAGATTCATAGAATCGTGGTTTCCCCTCAGGCGAGCAACAAACCTTAACCTTTTGGACCGTCTGAACGCAGCACATCCCGATTTCAATTTTGATTCGTTTTCAGCTTGGCGGCTGCTGCTGTTTGTCAGCGGAGCAGATTTTGTCTAAGACCCATGGCAAATTTTTTCCCACGCTGGACAAACTGGGTGCCGATCAAACTGGTGATCTGCGGAATCCTGTCGGTCTGTGGGTTGACTGCAGCGACATGGTATTACGTGACGCCAAAGTACACTCGGGTGCGGTATCAGCCTATTCAGCCGGTGCCTTTTCCGCATGATTTGCACGTGTCGCAACTGGGAATGGATTGCCGTTACTGTCACAGTTTTGTCGATATGGCGGCGCACTCGAACCTGCCCAATACGCAGACCTGCATGAACTGCCACACGCAGGTGCAAAAAGACAATCCGAAGCTCGAGCCGGTGCGGGCGAGTTGGAAAACGGGCAACCCGATCGAGTGGGTGCAGATTCATCGCACACCCGATTACGTTTTTTACAATCACAGCGCGCACGTGAACCGGGGCATCAGTTGTTTTAGTTGTCATGGTCCGGTCAACCACATGGCGGTGGTTTATCATGCCAAACCGCACAGCATGGCGTGGTGTCTTGAATGTCATCGGCACCCGGAGAATTTTTTGCGACCAGATGACCAGGTCTTCAACCTTGATTGGAAACCTGAGGACGTGAAGCCAGCCGAATTTGTGGCGAAGTACGGACACCCGCAGACCGCGCAAGAAGATTTATCGAAGAAGAAGAAGCTGACCCAAACAGAAATCGGCCAGACGCTAAAAGAGCGCTGGAACATCAATCCGCCTACTAATTGTCAGGGGTGCCACCGATGAGAAGAATCGTGACGGATCTAACGTGTGGAGTCCGGAGCTTAGGCTTTCAGCCTGACTTGGCGGACACGCTTCCAGCGTGGCGAAGATCAACAATCGCTTGTTGGCAGGCTGGAAGCCCGCCAGCCGAGACAGGCAGGATGCCTATCCTCCTATGAAACGTGTTTTCCAGCATCCGCCGGAGTCCTCAACTGGCAAGCGTTACTGGCGCAGCCTCGGCGAATACAGCAATACACCCGAGTTTCGCGAATGGCTCGAACGCGAATTCCCGGCAGGCGCAGCAGAACTGAATGGCGACGAATGGTCGCGCCGGGACTTTTTGAAATTAATGGGGGCATCCATGGCGTTGGCTGGCTTTAGCTTGAATAGCTGCCGGCGACCGGAAGCGCATCTGGTTCCTTTTACGAAGAGTGTCGAGTGGACGATTCCCGGCAAATTTCTCTATTACGCGACCGCGATGCCTCGGCGCAGCGGAGCAATTCCGCTCATTGCTACGACTGTCGACGGGCGTCCGATCAAGCTGGAGGGAAATCCATTGCATCCGGCCAGCGGCGGCGCGACAGACACTTTCGCCCAGGCGTCGATTCTCGATCTCTATGATCCATCGCGCTCACAACGGTTCGTTCACAAAGGGAAAACGAGCGATCGCGGAGCGTTTGAGGATTATGTTAGGAAACTTCGCAACACGCTTCTCGCTCAGCAGGGCGATGGCCTTGCATTTCTAGTGGCGGAGACGCACTCGCCTACCCGCGAGCGTCTGCGCACCGAACTGGAAAAGAATTTCCCGGCCATGCGCTGGTGCGTGTACGAGCCGCTCCTAGGCGAGGAAATGAGTTTGACTGCGCAAACCGCTTTCGGTCCGGGCGCGCAAGCATTGCCAAAGTTCGATCGCGCCGATGTCGTTCTTGCGCTGGATAGCGATTTTCTCGACTGCGGCCAGGGCGACCTCGCGGCAGTGCGCGCGTTTACCTCTCGTCGGCGTGTAAGTACGGCCAAGGACAGCATGAACCGGCTGTACGTTGTCGAGAACCGGTTCACACTCACGGGCGCGATGGCGGATCATCGCCTTCGCTGTCCGGCGAGCCAAATCGCAGCGTTTACGCATGCGCTTGCGGGAAAAATTCTTGCCGGCACAAACGACACTAATCTCGGGTCTGTCATCGGAGGCTTGCAAGCGCCGACGGGCGGCGCTGCGTTCGATGAGCGGTGGCTCAGTGAGGCGGCGAATGATCTCATGGCGAAACCAGGCGCGAGTTTGGTGCTGGCGGGTCCAACCCAGCCGGTCGCAGTGCAATTACTCGTGTATGCGATCAATGCTGCGCTGAAGAATTTGGGTCAGACACTGATCGTCCGTCAGGCCCCGCGCAACCCACGAACAATCGACATTTCACAATTAGCAGCGGACATAAACGATGGGCGGATCAAGCAGCTGTTCATTCTTGGAGGCGATCCGGTCTATAACGCACCACGCGGCCTTGTGGAGGATCGAAAAACAAACCTGCCGCTGGACTGGGCTGAGCTGCAAAAAAAGGTGCCGGAGAGTGTGCGACTCGGTTATCACAAGGATGCCACATCGGCATTAAGCCAATGGCATGTTCCTACTGCGCACTATCTCGAATCGTGGGGTGACGCGCTTACCGCCGATGGCGAGTATTTATCGATTCAACCGATGATTTTGCCGCTTTTTGGCGGCCTCTCGGAAATCGAATTACTCAACACGTTACTCGGCGGACCGAAAACAGAAGGACCAGAACTGGTACAAGAGACTTTTCGCGCGACAAATCCCAGCGGCGATTTTCAAACTGCCTGGTCGCGTTTTCTCCACGATGGCTTTGCCGCGCACGTTCAGCCGCGTGATCAGCCAGCCGCATTTAATACGAACGCGGCAGGAGCGCTTGCGCAAAGTTCCTGGACGCCGCCGCCAGCGCCTACGGCAGAATCGCCTGAGATTGTGCTCGTGGCCAGCTACGCGATGGACGACGGCCGGTATACAAATAACGGCTGGCTCCAGGAATTGCCCGATCCAATCACGAAGCTGACGTGGGACAATGCAGCGCTAATGAGTCCTGGTTTCGCGAAAAAGCTCGGCGTTCAGACCGGTGACCTGGTGCAGATCGCAATCAATGAAAACGGACATCCGGCGCCGCTCAAACGCGAGCTGGTTATCGCAGTGCTGGTGTCGCCTGGTCATGCCGAAAATTCCATTACGATCCCGCTGGGCTATGGACGGAAGATGCCAGATTTCAACGCGCTGCCATACGCGGGCGGAGCTCTAAAAGAAGAACCGAAGATCGCCGAGCAGGGTGGTTTCAACGGCTATCTCCTGCGCACGGCAGCGAATCCACATATCGCCGTTGCAGGCGGGCAGGGGATCGAGAGCGTGAAGGTTACGAAAGTCGGCCGCAATTATCCGTTCTCAATCACACAGGAGCACTTCAGCATCGAGGGCCGCGGTCTCGTGCGGGAAGCGACCATTGAACGTTACCGCGCTGATAACGATTTTGCGAAGAAAATTCCCGGCGAAGAAGAACTGACCAACCCGCTGCCGAGCATTTACCGTCATCCGCCGCTCGATGCACCGCAGCAATGGGGAATGAGTATCGACTTAAATGTCTGTACGGGGTGCAGCGCGTGCGTGATTGCCTGCCAGAGTGAAAACAATATCCCGGTCGTAGGCAAGTTACAGGTGGCTCATGGCCGCGTGATGCACTGGATTCGCATCGATCGCTATTACGCCAGCAAGAAACTATTTAACGAAGACCGTGGCGATTGGCCGGAGAACCCGGAGGTCGTGCATCAACCGATGCCGTGCCAGCATTGCGAAAACGCGCCGTGCGAAACCGTCTGCCCCGTCAACGCTACTATCCACAGCGAGGACGGTCTCAATGTCATGGCTTATAACCGCTGCATCGGCACGCGATATTGCTCGAACAACTGCCCGTTCAAAGTGCGACGCTTTAATTATTTCGATTACAACCAGCGACCAGTCGGCAAGAGAAAGATCGCCGGTGCATTGAGCGTCTATGAAGAATATCTCGCGCCGCTTACCACCAAAGGCGCGCCGGACGTTATCAAAATGCAGAAGAATCCCAATGTCACCGTACGGATGCGCGGAGTGATGGAGAAATGCACTTTTTGCGTGCAACGGATTGAGGAAGCAAAAATCGCCGCGCTCGCGCGAGCAGGCGCGTCTGCGAATAAGCGCATTCCGCGCGATTCGTTCACCAGCGCGTGCGCGCAAGCCTGCCCCACCGGCGCGATTGTTTTTGGTGATATTAAGGATCCAGAAAGCGCGGTTTCAAGAATGAAAAAGCAGGACCGCAATTACCGGCTGCTCGAATATTTGAACGTGGAGACGCGAACCAGTTATCTGGCGCGTATCCGCAATCCGAATCCCAAAATGCCGGACGCAGAAAACATCGGAGTCGCAAGCCTCGAGGAGAAACCAGCATGAACTTATCTACAATCCGCAATCCACGTTCGGCATTCCGCAATTAACAATGGATGCAGCGCCAACAGCACCAGAAGTGATTGAGGACGAAGAAGCCTCGGTCGATCGTCCGCTTGGGCGGGTACCGCTGGTCTTGCACAGGCGCAACTTCAGCTGGCTAACAGAGCGGATTTCCGGAGTCGTAGAACAACCCGCACCACGCTGGTGGTGGGTTGCTTTTACGATCACTGGAAGCGTCGCGACCTTCGGTCTGTTTTGCCTTGGGTACCAGATTTCGACTGGCGTTGGCACCTGGGGGAATAACATCCCGGTCGGGTGGGCCTGGGACATCACGAACTTCGTTTTTTGGATCGGTATCGGACATGCCGGCACACTCATCTCCGCGATCTTGTATTTGCTCCGGCAAAAATGGCGCACGTCGATCAATCGCTCGGCCGAAGCGATGACCCTTTTTGCGGTCATCTGCGCCGCGATCTTTCCGGGCGTTCACGTAGGCCGTGTCTGGATGGCGTGGTATCTCGCGCCAGTGCCTAACAACTGGGCAATCTGGCCCAACTTCCGGAGCGCTCTTGTGTGGGACGTGTTTGCGGTTTCGACCTATTTTACGGTCTCGGTTTTGTTTTGGTACACGGGTTTGATTCCTGATTTGGCGACGTTGCGCGATCGAGCCACCTCAAAGATCAGGAAGTTTCTTTTCGGAATCTTCGCGTGCGGCTGGCGCGGCTCGAATCGCAACTGGCGTCATTACGAGATGGCCTATTTACTTTTGGCCGGTCTTTCCACGCCGCTCGTTCTTTCCGTGCACAGCGTTGTATCCTTCGACTTCGCGACGTCCGTCATACCAACATGGCATACGACTATTTTCCCGCCCTACTTTGTGGCTGGCGCGATCTTCGGCGGGTTCGCGATGGTGTTGACCTTGCTATTGCCCGCGCGCGCCATCTTCAAGCTGCAGGATGTCATCACTCCTCAGCACATCGACAAGATGGCGAAGATCATTTTGTTAACCGGTTCATTCGTTGGCTACGCCTACATGATGGAATTTTTTGTCGCCTGGTACAGCGGAAATTCCTACGAGCGGTTCGCGTTTTGGAACCGGGTTTTTGGTCCTTACTGGTGGTACTGGTGGGTTGGGATGCTCTTTTGCAATGTACTCTCGCCGCAACTCTTCTGGTTCCAGTGGTGCCGGCGCAATCTCTATGTCGTTTATTTCGTCTGCATGTGCGTGAACGCCGGCATGTGGTTCGAGCGCTTCATCATCATTGTCGGCGGATTGCATCGCGACTTTCTTCCCTCCTCTTGGGGTCTGTTTTTCCCGACCTGGGTAGACATCTGGACATACATCGGCACGCTCGGAATTTTCACTTCGCTCTTTCTGATATTTGTTCGTTTTCTGCCGATGATCGCGAT
>QHNF01000065.1:9255-9572 GCA_003218345.1 Verrucomicrobiota bacterium
GTCCGTATCTCCCGGCGGAAAGGAGCGCACACGATGATGAAGACTCCTGCCGGCCACAAGGTGTACGCGATGGCTGCAGAATATCCGAGCGCAGCCGCACTTTACGAGGCAGCCAAACGCGTCCGCGACGCGGGTTTCAGACGCTGGGACGTTTATTCTCCGTTTCCTATCCACGGAATGGACGAAGCAATGGGATTGGGAAAATCCTGGCTAAGCGGATGGGTTTTGTTTGGCGGAGTTTCCGGTTTGCTTACCGCTGCTGTGGTTGAATTTGGGCCGTCATCCATTCTCTACCGGCTCGATGTGCACGGGAAGCC
>QHNF01000413.1 GCA_003218345.1 Verrucomicrobiota bacterium
CAAGATCTACGCAGCCGCTGGCGCGCGGGCGCCGGTCACAATCACTGCCGGCTACTTCCAACAGTGGCCATCAGCACGCCCGGGGCCCCTGTCCGCTGCTGATGATGCAATAGGGCAAATCGATATCACGGAGTCGCTCGAAATCGGGCACCAATTGCGAAAGCTGCAGTTCGATTGGCAAAATCGCCGCCCGTTTTAGCTTCCACGGCTAAAACAATCTCAATTGCTCTCGTGTCCGCCGGAATGCTGCTGTTGAAAGCTTAGGCCGCTCACCAATGCCAGCATGGCGGCAAGCGATTTTGAAAAACGAAGCAATTTGCTCGGCAAAAATGCCTTCCCCGGACATGCGCATGTGCCACTGGGAATTGTTGAGCCGGTTTCCACGTAGATCCCGGATGCGTCCTAACACCTTCTCTTTGCGGTCGGGAAAATGTTCATCGAGCCAGTGTTCAAATAATGGCGCGACAGCCCACGGCAAGCGGATAATCGTGTAAGCGGCAAATTGCGCGCCCGCTTTTGCACAGGCTTCTAGGATCCTTGGGACTTCATGATCAGTGAGCCCGGGAATCACCGGCGCAACCATCACCCCGGCTGGAATTCCTGCGTTGCGAAGTTGTCTAATCGCATCCAGGCGACCTTCAGGCGACGATGTCCGCGGCTCTAGCACTCGCTGTAAATTCGGATCCAGTGAGGTCACAGAAATGTTTACCGCCGCTGCATTGGATGCCGCGAGATCGCGCAAAAGATCGATATCACGCGTGACGAGACGGTTCTTTGTAATGATCGCCACCGGGTTTCGAAATTTGGCAAGGACTGCAAGACACCCGCGCGTGATGCGCAGCTTTCGTTCGATCGGCTGATATGGATCGGTCACGCCACTCATCACTAGCGTCTGGGGTTCCCAGCGCAGCGATTCCAGTTCCGCGCGCAATAGCTCGGGCGCATTTGTTTTCACCATGATTTTGCTTTCGAAATCGAGGCCTGCGGAAAAACCGAGATATTCGTGTGTCGGCCGTGCGTAACAGTAAATGCAACCGTGCTCGCACCCGCGATACGGATTCAGGCTCGTTTCGAAACCGACATCTGGGCTGTTATTGCGAGTGATAATTGATTTCGTCCCGTCGCGAAAATATTGCGTCACCCGTCGAGGACCCTCGCTCGGTTCAAAATCCGCATCGTTACCATCAAAATCATGAAAATCGACATGCAGCCTTTCAAACCGATTTGCCGGACTCCACGACGCGCCACGTCCCCTGATAGGCGTACGGCTCTGCGGGGTCTCTTCAACGACAGGCCGGAATTTCTTTTTCGCTGCCACGTGCTAAGTTCACATGAACATATCGCGATGTCGAGCAAATCCTCTCATTACTCGAACACTCCAATGCTCCAATACACCAGCCTCACTGCTGCGTGATTTCACTTGGAGTCGTGGAGTAATAGGGTAATGAGTTTGCAATCGTGAACGCACCGCTCGGAGGGGTGGCAGAGCGGTTGATTGCGCCGGTCTTGAAAACCGGAAGGCCGAAAGGCCTCGTGAGTTCGAATCTCACCCCCTCCGCCATCCTGTGCGAAGCTTTAGCGCAGGAGGGCCGTCATTGTTGTATTACGTCTACCTTATTGAAAGTTTCTCTGCGCAAGGTCAGCGGTATGTGGGAATGACGACTGATCTCAAACAGCGTCTCCTAGAGCACAACGCGGAAAATCTCCCCATACCTCGAAATTCAGGCCATGGCGGCTCAGACTTACATCGCGTTTACCGATCGGGCCAAAGCAGAAGCCTTCGAGCGTTATCTCAAATCCGGGTCAGGCCACGCATTCGCCAGTAAGCGCCTATCGTAATGCTATGCCGAAGACGTACTCTCATCATCGTCGGGTATGGCCGCCAATATCAACTTTCGATTGCTGATTGCGGATTGGCTGAAGAAGAAAATGCG
>QHNF01000057.1 GCA_003218345.1 Verrucomicrobiota bacterium
CCTTTTGCTCATTCAACGCGCCAAGGCGCCGCGCAAGGTCGGTGTCCGCTGGCTCCGTCTTATGGCGCGCATACGTTTCCGCGATCTGTTGTTCAAGCGATTCCCCGATCAATTTCATGCGGCTCTGTTGCTCGAGTGAGATCGCCACCTCTTTATCTTTAATCAGGTCACGGTAACTTTCAGCCTGCGTCCATCCGCCACTCTTCATGGATGCGTGGGCCGACGCATCTTTGCCCAAACGGAGCGCTTCGGGATCGAGCGGATTAATCTCGGTGATTTGATTGTAGACTTCGACTTCCCGATCGTTTTCTCCAAGCTTGTGGTACAAACGCCCAAGTTCATGCAGCACTTTGACGTCGCGCGGATTCTCTTCGAGCAGCGTTCGCAGTGCGAACACGCCAATCTCCGGCCAGCCGGCCGCGGTTGCCGCTTCCTTTAAAGCCAGATTTGCCTGTCGATTGTAGGGCTCGCCTTCCAACACTTTTTCCAGCATCTCGATTGCGCGTTTCGGGTCCTTTTTGATTTCTCGCTGCGCCTTCATGATGGTGATTGGTGCAGTCGAGATATTGAAAAAGGTTCTTTTGGCTGATTTACTCTTCGTGACTTCCGAGCGCCGTAGCAATTGCCGCCCTGTTAGAAATTGTGGCTCCTGCTTGAGAATTTCCTGCAACAGCGAGATTGCGTAACCGAAATTGCGCAACTCGATGGCGGCTACCGCCTTGAGCCAAAGACTGCGCTGTGTCTCGCTCAGTTCCTTTTCCGTCTTAATCGCCATCGCCCTGATTATAATTCAACCCAGCGCGCCGTCACCCCAAATGGTTCCGCGTCGGCCGTTGCGCGTTGGGCGTTGAGCATTGGACGTTCAGCGTTTAATTTTGCCGAGGACCGTCTTCGGAACTCCGACATGAAGCTTCGCTTCAATTCTCGCGACTCAGCACCTAGCGAACTTGATGGCGACGGGCGATTTGTTTTATCCCGTAGGCGTTTCGTGCCGGCTTATGTCAAGGCGCTCGAAAAAGCAATTCTCCAGGAGCGCGCGCAGCAAGCCGTAGAATCGCTGCAGTCGTGCCGCATTTGCCCGCGCGACACCTACGTGAACGCTAATGGACTAATATTATCCCGCCTACAAAGCCAAAGCCGAGCCACGCTTCGCGGAGATCAATCGGCGCACGTCGGATAGCGAATTCTGCCGAGCTCTAGAACACGGGCGGTCAGCAGGTCTGTGGCGATTCGACACGCGCTGGCGCAAAGTGATATCCCACGGCGATCCCGTCTGGCTGCCACGCATGCGCAATCGGGAAGAAGCATCCGTCGAAGCGGGCGTCGGAACATAGGAACCTCTCACAGCAAATCCAGTTGCGGCTTGTCAGGAGCTGCCGCTTGCTTTTTCTTTCCGCGCGGTTTTACGGAAGACGGCGCTTCGAGGGCGCCATTCGGCTTTTCCAGATGCGCAAGAATTTCCTTGGCCCGATCTAGAATTTCCTTCGGCAAACCGGCCAACCGTGCGACCTGGATTCCATAACTCTTGTCCGCTCCGCCGGGAACGATTTTGCGCAGGAAAATGATCTTGTCGTTCCACTCGCGCACGGCCACGTTGAAATTGCAAACGCCGCTGCGTTCCTCCGCGAGTTTGGTCAGTTCGTGATAATGGGTCGCAAAGAATGTGCGCGCCTTGATTTTGTCGTGTAGAAACTCGGCCACGCTCCACGCGATGGAGAGTCCATCGAATGTCGATGTTCCGCGGCCGATCTCGTCCAGAATGACCAGGCTGCGCTCCGTGGCATTATTGACGATGTTCGACGTTTCGTTCATCTCCACCATGAACGTCGATTGGCCGCGCGCCAGATCATCGTTTGCGCCAACGCGGGTGAAAATGCGATCGACTAAACCGATCTCCGCGCTTTCGGCCGGAACGAAGCTGCCGATCTGTGCCATCAAAACAATCAGCGCGACCTGACGAATGTAAGTGGATTTACCCGCCATGTTCGGACCGGTGACGATTGCGAGCCGCAGATTTTCGCCATCGAGTGTTGTGTCGTTAGGAACAAACTTTTCTTCCACCAAATTTTGGTCGAGAACTGGATGCCGACCATCCTTGATCATCAACCTCAGCGTATCGTTTAACTGTGGCCGGCAATAGCGGAACAGCCGCGCTGTTTCCGCAAGCGCGCAGATAATATCGAGAATCGCGATCGCCTCCGCAGTTTGCTGGATTGGTCCGAGTTCGCGCAAAGTTTCATCGCGCAGCTTTTGAAAAAGTTGGTATTCGAGCTGGCGGGCGCGTTCGTCTGCTCCAAGAATTTTTGCCTCCATTTCCTTTAACTCTGGTGTGATGAAACGTTCGCCGCCGACTGTTGTTTGTTTGCGCGTGTAATGCGCGGGCACGCTTGCGAGGTTGGATTTCGTTACCTCAATAAAATAGCCGAAGACCGAATTGTAACGCACTTTGAGCGACTTAATGCCGGTGGCAGCGATCTCGCGCTCCTGCAACTGGCCGATCCAGTTTTTTCCATCGCGCGATGCCTGTCGCAGAGTATCAAGATCGGCATCATAGCCGCCGCGAAAGATCCCTCCTTCCTTCAGCGCCAGAGGCGGATCATCAACCAGCGCTTTCGCCAGCTTTTCCGCTAGTGCCGGCATTTCGTGGATTCCGCTTTGCAAACGCTGCGCTAATGATTCCGCTTCACTCTGTTCGTTTACGCGGCTTGCACCAAACGCCAGCCGATCGAGTAACTTTTGCAATTCCGATTTCAGTTTCGGGATTTGCTGAAGCGACGTTTTCAGCGCGACCAGATCGCGCGCGTTGCCGGAGGCCTGGCTTAACCGTCCCGCGGCGCGTTCGATATCCCGGATCGATTTCAGTTCCGCGCGAATTGACGCGAGCAGATCCGGTTCTTGCAATAAATCGGCGATTGCTTGCTGCCGGCGCTCCAGCTCGGTCAGACTGCGCAGCGGTTGCAGAATCCATGCGCGCAGTTTGCGTCCGCCCATCGGCGTAATAGTACGATCAAGCACCGCAAGCAGGCTGGTGTCCCGTGTACTGCGCGATTCAATCAACTCAAGATTGGTTTGAGTGGCGGCATCGAGCGCAACGTAATCGGCAGGCGCATCGCAGCGCAGCGACGTGAGATGATCGATTTTGCGCCGAAGCTGGTGCCTCAAGTAATGAACGATCGCCCCCGCGGCAGCGACGGCCTGTGGCATCTGGGCGCAGCCGAATCCGTCGAGCGATTTGACTTTGAAATGCTCGCACAAGGTGAACACCGCTTGTTCCGGCAGAAACGCGTAGCTGTCGTAGCCAAGCACGCGAGCGACTTGGTCGAAATCATGCTGTTGCTCATCGCTGACGAGGAGTTCTGATGGCGAAACGCGGACCAAATCGTCAAGGAGCGCCTGTCGATCTTGCAGCTGCGTGAGCCGGAACTGGCCTGTGCTGAGATCAGCGTAGGCGAAACCAAACTTGCCCCCTTCGACATAGATCGCGCCGAGATAATTCGCGCGCTTGGATTCGAGTAGATCGAGGTCGCTGATCGTGCCCGCACTGATGACCTGGGTGATATCGCGCGACACGATCCTGCCCGGCTGCGGGTCGCTGGTTTGATCGCAGATGGCGACGCGGCGACCTGCCTTGATTAACTTCGCGACATAAGTTTGCCCCGCGTGATATGGCACCCCGCACATGGGAACGCCGTTGCGTTTGGTCAGCGCAACATTCAGCAACGCAGACGCCTCCTTTGCGTCCTCAAAAAACAGCTCGTAAAAATCTCCAAGACGAAACAACAAAAGCGTATCTGCGGGAATGCTTTTCCGCAGCCGTTGATACTGCTGCATCATGGGAGTGAGCGCGTCCTGCATCATTTCACTTTGCAATCAGTCGTAGCTAATTGCGAGTTCGTAATAGTAATCACCAAGGAGCGACGGCTTCCCAGGCATTGCATCTCTTCGACGACTGAGAAGCTTCTTTCCTTTCTTCGTGTGAAATTCCTTGCTCGATCGAGAGTGGCTGCGTCCAATTGTCGCGAGCCCATTATGAATCTCCGCGTTTGTCTGTCCCGCCGGCTGCGCGTCGTATTTATCCTTTTCGTTGTTCCCGTGTCGCTGTTTGGCATCTCTCTTGTTGAAAGAAATCCGCCCGTCCGTCCTGCCGATGCGGAATCGCCGACTTTGATTTGGGATGTTGACCTGAAGCTGGCTAACACTTTGCCGCGAAACTTTCGCACGACTGACGATCCGCTAAAGGAGAGCAAAGATCAGCCAAATGCTCACAGCGGTCTGGCCGAGCTTCACGCCTCTGGCAGCGGAGAGTTTACGGCGGATAGCCTCAAGCTTTTGCTAGCGCGAACGCACGGTCCCGTCACCATTTTCGACTTGCGGCAGGAGACGCACATATTTATTAACGGTCTGCCTGCTAGTTGGTTCGCGACGCACGACTGGGCGAATGTCGGTAAGAGTCAGGCCGCAATCGAAGCGGATGAGGTTGCACGAGTGCAATCGCTTCAGCCGGGGAGCGAAATTGCCGTGCGGGCCGGTGAGCCGGTCAAAAAAGGCAGTGCTGATTTGGCTATGCCGCAACGCATAAGTGTAAGGCACGCGAGCATTGAACGCGACCTCGTCGCGACCGACAATGCGGCCTACGTGCGGTTGACGGTCACCGACCATGCGCGGCCGCTCGACGACGAAGTCGATCAATTTATTTTGGCGGTCCGCGCGCTTCCGGAGAATGCCTGGGCGCATTTCCATTGCGAAGCCGGGCTTGGACGGACCACCACGTTCATGGTGCTTTATGACATGCTGCGAAACGCTACTCGCGTCTCGCTGGAGGACATCGTTCTCCGTCAAAAGTTGCTCGGATATGGTTACGATGTCCTTCGGCCGGTTGAGGCCGGAAATTGGAAAGCACCGTATATTGATGATCGAATTGCCTTCGTGCGCGCTTTTTACAACTACGCGCGCGCAAATCCGAACGGTCGACCGCAGATCTGGAGCGAATGGCTCACTTCCGGTGCGCTGTGACTGCGTTGTTTTCTTGAAGCGTGGTTCCGCAGCACCACCGCGGGAAAGAAAGACCGCTGCGGTTGCTACGACAATACCATTTTACTGTTGCTGTGTGAAGGCAAAACAGGCAGAATCCGCCACGTGAAGGATTGGGAAAGCATTGCCGACAAACTCGGTAAGGCCGGTTGGAGTTGGCGCGGTGTTTCAACAGTCGATTCCGACGGGGGCACGATCTTCGTTGCCAATGCGCACCGAGACAGCGGGAAGCGTTCGTTGAACGTGCGGATGAAAAGCTGACGGCGTTTATGGAACTCGAATCGGCGATTCGCGTGGGCGGCGATTTTAATTGACAAGAAGGCGAGATTTTTTCCAAACTCGCCGTCGTTAAGCGGATCTGAACCCAGGCGGAGGACTCCTCTCCCTGCTCGGTTCTTCGCCTCTTCCGGACCCGCAATCCCGAAATTAATCTGAGCGGGGAATCGGAAAGGAAGAAGTATATGACTCCACTGATCCCGCTCACCGCCAAGGTCCATGTCATAACCGAGCGGATTGTTCAGGGGCTAACCTTCATTTTATTGGTAACGATCCTGCTTTGCTTGCAAGGTTGTGGACGGCAGAAACCTATGGATGCGATCTGGTCTACCGATCAGGTAAAGGTAGACCACAACGGGCTGGCGCGTAATCCCGTTTGGGCGTGGCAGAATCAAACCGGCCAACCGCCGGACCCTTGTTCCTTCTGTCCATGCGATAAGGAGGATGGACAGTCCTGGAATTCGGCGGCCAATTGTACCGATGCGCTTCCGGAAGCAAGTTCTTCCACGCTGTGCTTCGGGCACTGGAACTGGTTGCCGGTCGAGTACGAGGGAACTGTGACTTGGGCGGGCCACTCGAACTCCGTTTACGACGATGATGACTACTACCTATATATAAAACGGAATGATCAAGCGTTGGAGACGGCCTGTTCCAGGGATGGAGTTGAGCTCGAATTCGATTCCGACGACCGTCGACTACTGGGATGACACCAATACTTGGTGGGATGATTTCCATCACAATTACGTTGATAACAACGACGAAGCCGCGCATGGACACATCGATGGGAAGTTCGCGATCATCGTCGGACTGCTCGGGTTAGATAGCCAGCATGGCGTGCACTCTGAACTACATCCGGTTTACGCTATGTTCGTTCACGTCCAGGACGACCCGACACAGGATAAGTGGGCGTTCTTCGTGCGTAACTGGGGAGACGAGGGCTTCTGCGGCAACGACGACGAGCCTGCGTATTTTCCCGGCAGAAGGCTTCGGGTGTTAATTCCGCATTCTGGTCCACCGCAATCAGTCGGCAATAACGTTTGGGTTTATGGCGACAACGAAGACGAGTTCAACCAGCAGAGCTGGACTTTTCAAAATGCGAATGAAGGTTTGTTACTTACATTCAATCTTCAGGATCCGTCGAAGAAGGACGGGTTCGTCGGCGATCTGACAATCAATTGGGGCGGGATAATTCTTGCTGCAAGCCCACGGGCGGCCCAAGCAGCTACACCGCAAGGCAAGTCATTCCGCTCAGTCACGAAGCAGGAGGATGAAGACGTGATCTTGAAAGAAAAATTCGCCAAACTCGATCCAGCGACACAAAAACTCCTTGTAAAACAATTGAAGAGCCTGACGCATCATCCGGCAGCCAAGCCTAAACTGGGAACGCTGAGCACAGAACCACTTCCTGAGCGGCCCCAACCCACCGGAAAGTTTCCCGCTTATGCAATTGTCAAGCCAGTGCGAGACACGTCAGCTGAGGCAAGGAGAGCCCAGCGGCGTGAAGCGGCACTTGCGTTTTTTAAAGCACAGGGCGTGGAGTAGTCCCGCGCCAATCGCGTTTGTGAACAGCAAACAAAGGCCACGCAGAGCGCAACGCGCAATTACGCCTTCATTTGGCGCGCACTAGTGTGTGGAGAGCGAGGCGTGAAATACTGGGAGATAATTGCCGACAATCTAAGCAAAACCGGTTGGAGTTGGGGCTGTGTTTTAACAATTGATTCTAACGGGCGAACGTCGTTTTGCTAACAATCGACGGTTGCCCGTGATTGAGACAGGTGATCTGTCGATTACTAGTCGTTCAGGTTTTAACGCAATTTTCAAATTCTCCAGCGTCGAGGCCGCCGAATCGCTCCGAAATGGCATCTCAGTGTTTGTTACTGCTCAGGCCGCAAATGTTGCAGGAAATAGTGGTGCTAGCTCGACAGCTGTTCCGATGGTGCCAAGCAATTTAGAAGATAGCACCAACCAAAAGACACTTTGGTATTCCAATCGGAATTGTTGTTCTTTTGTCACAGCAGCTGCTGCTAGTGCTGTAGCGGTTCTGCTCCGCGATTCCTGGAAACCGCGCGTCGTTCAGCAGCGGTCGCCGAGTCCAAACCCAATTCCCCAAAATCAGTGAGTATCGTTCCGACGCCGAAACCGTCTCCAGCGCCGGAATCAGTGACAGCGGCGTCACCAATACCGACAGCCTCGACAACCACTGCTGTCGCGTCAGATCCAGGGTTTGTAAGATTGACCGCGCCAGTCTCGATCAGAACTCCCAGAGGAAAAATCACGCTTCAGAAAGGACTGCGTCTCCCATTAACCGCAGTTGGGGGCCAAGCAGTCACGTTTCATTATTTCGACGGTCGCGACTACCCAATCCCAATCTCGGCTACAGACTATAAGTAAAAAGAAAGTCCACTACCTGCCACAACTCCCGATGCTCTTATCGTGGCGTTTTTTGGTTAAACACTTCTACCAGTGAGCCTTGGTCACGCTAATTTACTTGCGAAACTGCTTCAAATGAATCACGATCATGGGGAGAGGAAAGAGTTGTGACATTCTATGGGGGACGCGAGCAAATTCTTCGAGGAGAACATTCTTGGACTCTCCGATCCTGAAAAATGCAACTTATACGGCGGCCTATCTGAAATGGCTGACGAGTTAAGCGTGCTGCATGATCAGATGAACAAACTGTCTGAAAAGTCTGACGAGTTAAGCGTGCTGCATGATCAGATGAACAAACTGTCTGAAAAGTCTGACGAGTTGAGCGTGCTGCATAATCAGATGAACAAACTGTCTGAAAAGTCTGACGAGTTAAGCGCGCTGCATAATCAGATGAACAAACTGTCTGAAATGGCTGACGAGTTAAGCGCGCTGCCTGATCAGATAAACAGACTCGAAGCAGCCCTTGCCAAGATAGGGCGGGACATGCGAGAACTTAGGAAATCGGTCCGGGTAGCAAGAGCAGCGCCAAAATCCCCTGAGTTGAGAATCAAATCAAGGCGACGACAACCTGCGGCGGATGTGCAAAGCTCCGCGCCTTTAATTACCAAGCGAGAACCCCCCACGAAACCCTGACGCGCGGCTCGAATCGCGCTTGCAAACATCCTTCATTGGCAGGGATTCTAAGCAAGATGCCGGATTTGAAAATCAAACCACCTAGAAGAGACAAATGAAGAAAGTCCAATTTGTGATGAATGGCAACGGCGGGTTCAAAACCCCTTTTGAAATCCCCCTCGCTCCGCGCCCAAAGCGTGATGAAATACTGTGAGATCATTGCCGACAACCTCACCGCGTCCGGGTGGACGTGGGGCTGTGTTGCAACTGTGGATTGCAACGGGTGAACAATCTGGATTGCTGACGCGCATCGCGACGACGGAAAGCGTTTCGTTGCGCGCTCCGATGAAATGCTGACTGCGTTTCTCGAACTTGAACGAGTCACGCGCGAATCAATACGCTTCCTAAATGCCGAATGATTCGGCACACTTCCGCCATGCAGCCTTTGACGACTTCTCCCTCGGAAGGCCAGGAAATAGATTGCAAGATGCAGTCTAATTCTCGTTAGGTCGTCTCGCCCGCCCGATGGACAGCGGATCACAGCTTGCCAGGAGAACGGGCGT
>QHNF01000058.1 GCA_003218345.1 Verrucomicrobiota bacterium
TGAACGAAACTATTCGTAATGCTGCGCAAAACGCGTCCGATTACCAGTTCAAGCCGCACTTGAGCTTGCTGTACAAGAACATCCCGATTCCAGTACGCCGCCAGCTGACCAACTCAATTAGTCTGCCATTTCCCGAAGTCCTATTCGATTCAATCAAAGCCGTTCGATGCGCTTCGCCTACACAAAGCGGTGCTGACGTAGAAGCGTGGCGTGTCCTGGCGACGAAGGAGTTGTCAGGGTAGCGCACGCGTCTCGCGTGTTGGTTTCGGCGTTACGCTGAAACAGCCTTTCTCAACGCTCATTATGGTCCGGGAAGCGGCGGCACAGGGAAAGTCCATAATCGCTGAGACGTGATCACCAGCACGCGAGACGCTTGCGTTACCCTGACATGTGTGAATCCCAATGCTTTTTGAACTCTTACACTTCGATGATTCGGTATGGCTTTCCGGCTTTGCGAAGCGCGGGTGCCGAGACGTTGTAAACGGGAATGCCAGTCGAAGTTGCGCCGTCGAGAATGCCATTGTGAGCGTGGCCATGAAACACGGCGTTGACGCGGAATCGATTGATCGGCTCTTCCAACCGACTGGAACCGAGAAATGCAAAAATTTCGGGATCTTCTCCTTGTAGCGTCGCGCGGATAGGAGAGTAATGCAGGACCACGATCCGGCGTTCTGTTTGGAGCTTGGCAAGCGCCTGCTCCAGGCGAACGGCGTGACTGATAGATTCTTGCACAAATTGCTTAATGAGCGGTTCGCCCCATGCGTTTAGCATTCGCCGGCCGAAACCGCCGCCAAAACCGCAGATACCTGCAAAGCCGACTCCCGCGATTTCGATGGCTTCGCCGTTAAGCACGTTCACGCCTGCGTCTTCGAGAACCTGAGAAATCAGTTCCGGCTGTCGTGATTCAAAATCGTGGTTGCCCAGAACTGCGAGCATCGGAATTCTCACGGCAGCGCGAATATCGGCAACGAGTGCCTCTGCTTCGTCTGGGAGGCCGTAATCGGTGAGATCGCCGCAAAGTAGCAGCAAATCAGCGGAACGCGAAATCTCGACAAACGCGTCATGCAAGGTCCCGCGCGAGTGTTTGCCGTAGTGAAGATCCGCGGTCGCAGCGATTCTTAGCGCGCGCTTGGCCATTCTCTTGAGAAACGAAATCGCCAGCCCCGACGGACGCTTTTTACGCCTGTATGAGGACCACCAGGACGGACAGGAAAATTAGAAAATGGAGCTGTGCGACATTTGGCGCCGGCTTGCGAGACCCCGCCCTTCCAAAACGTGTTCGTGAGTTCAAGGCCATGGATCATGCTCGCGTTATGAGTTTCGATTGCGTTATGGTTGTGATGGCCGCAAAGAGAGCAGTGCCCACCAAAATGAAAGGCAAAAGCGATCCCTTTCATCGCAGATCAATGATCGCATTGCAGGATGCGAACATTCCGTTCCTAATCGGCGGCGCATACGCGGTCGAGGCGTACGGAGGTGTTTCGCGCCAATCAAAAGATTTCGATCTGTACGTTCGGCCGACTCATATCAATCGAGCCATGGAAGCGCTTGCTCGCGCCGGATACAAAACGGAAAAAACATTTCCGCATTGGCTCGCCAAGGCCGGGCGCGGGCGGGATTACATTGATCTGATTTTTCGCGCCGGCAATGGATTGTGCGAAGTCGATGACTCTTGGTTCGAGCGCGCCCAGGATGATGAAATAGAGGGCTTGCATGTGAAACTTTGCGCACCGGAAGAAATGATTTGGATGAAGGCGTACATCATGGAACGCGAACGGTTCGATGGCGCCGACATCGCGCATATTCTTCGGAGCTGCGCACAGAAAATCGAATGGCCGCATCTGGTTCGCCGGTTCGGGCCCGATTGGCACGTCTTACTGGCCCATTTGGTTCTGTTCGGTTATATTTATCCAAGCGAGCGCACAAAAATTCCCACGGCCATAGTGGATGATCTGATCGAGCGGCTGCAGAAGGAGATGGTCATTGCTGGGCGCAAGCGCCTCTGTCGCGGCACGCTGCTTTCCCGGAAGCAATATCTGGTGGACGTCGAGGAATGGGGATTTCGTGATGCTCGTTTGGAACAACGCGTCCATATGGATGCAAAGGACATTGCACATTGGACAAAAGCGATCCCAAAAGAAGAGAAGCAACGGGGCAAGCCCGCGTGATTCGTGATTCGTACGAACGTTACAACGGGTCGGATTTGACGAGTTAGCTCTTTAACGCTTCAACGTGGCGAAGCCGTTGCCGTCGGACTCAGCCCGGCGGGGGCCGGTGAAATCGTCGTCGATGGCGTTGCCGCCGCAGTGGCGAGCTTGGTTCTAGCTTCATCGAGGAGTTTTTTCTCTTCGGCGTAAATGTTTCCATCATCAGCTACCGCGATGTACTCTTTTGCTCCGTCGACTTGGCCTGCTTCAGCCAATAACAACGCCACGTAAACGGCTGCATGTGGATCATGCAATTTGTCGGGCGGCAAATTCTGTACGATAACAAGACCCTCGGCGTTTCTGCCAAGGCGATAGAGAGAAAACGCGTAGGTCACGGCGCAATTGACTTCGCCCGGTGCGCGGTCGTGCGCTTCTTTCGCGAGACTGTGTGAGCGTTCTGTATTTTGATCCAGAGTAAGGCCGAGCCGGGCGAGATCAGCTGTGATCGGCGCCTCCTTGGGAGAGCTTTCATGCAGGTGCTGGAGAACATCGTAAAGCTTTCCGGTTTCATTATTCGCGCGATAAAGCCTCCGAAGCCCGTCTAGCGCCTCACGTCGCATCGGCGGATTCTTCGTGATGCGCAGCCAGAGTTCTTCGGATTGTTTCTCAAAGCCCCATTTTTCAGCGAGGCGTGCGAGGCCAAGTTCGCGTTCTGGCTGCTCGTTTGTGGATTGTTCCGCCGAACTCCAAAGGGTTTCGAATTCCGTGTGAGCAGTCCCGCTGCTGCCGGATCGTGCTTGCCGTGTGGCAATCGCCTGATATGCCAGGCGCAGGTATTCAGATTCGTCCCATATCCCACGCCGCGTCCAGCGCTTCAAACGGTACCAATTTTTTCCGTTGGCATATGCCTCTGCCACTGCAATTGCTGTCGGCGGCGAACTCAGTTTCTCCGTCGGCAGCTTGTCAATCCACTTAACAACGTCCCCGGCGAGTCCGTTTTGGTTCATCCAGTTCATGAGCGATGCGAGATCGGATGGATTGCGCGCAGCAAACGGTTTCACTCTTTCCAGTGACAAGCGGAACTTTTTTTCATCGAGCTTCCGATAAAAATTCAGGCAAAGAAGATAATCGCCGAATGTGACCTCCTGCGACATTTGGAGTTGTTGCGCAAAGTTATCGGCGGCGACGAGGTCATTGTGTCCGACAGCATCATTAAGCAATGCCCGCAGCGCGCCGGCTCGATAAGGAGCGAGCTTGCCGAGTCGCTGGAGGGTTTCACGTGCCTTTGCGCTCTTTTCAGTGTCGTTCGAGTGGATTTGCAGCGCCGCGAGGTTGAACTGGTAGACATCGTTCTTGGGCTCTTTCTTTACGGCGGCGGCGAATTGTTCCTCTTGCTCGGCAAGATTTCCCTCCGCACGAGCGAGCCAGCCCGCAACGACGTGAAAAGCGGCCCTGTCACGATCATTTAGGGGCACCTGGTCGAGGGCTTTTCGCGCGAGATCGAGCTTTCCAAACCGCAGCGCTGCGGAGGCGAAATTGAGCTGGCTGTCCAGATCTTTTGGGAGCAGTCGCGCAATTTGTTCACGCCATGAAACAGCTTCTTCGAGGTTTTGCCTTTCCGCTGCTTCCGCTAAAACGTATAGGGCCGGCAGAGAATCGGGATGCCGTCCAAGAAGTTCTCGCGCGGTCTGCGCTGCCTCGCTGAATTTTCCTTCCTGCAACATTGACGCAGCCTGATGGAGCAAGCGGGTTTGGCGCCAGTCCTCATACAGTTTCGAAGAGTAACTGAACAAAAGCGCACCCAGCAAAATTGCGATTGCCAATGCGGCAATTGCCAGACCGACGCGAGCCGGCCAAAGCTGTCGTTGGAAGAAAGACTCCAGACTGAGAAATAATTGGCGAGTTCCTCTACGCCCGGCGTATTCGATTCGTTCCGCCATTTTCGTATGTTATCTCCTACGCGCGCGTCGGTCCGCTTCTCCCGCGTGCAAGCCGGTTTCTTAGCTAAGAGTGAGTTGCTACTTCGGATTCTTCAACTACCGGAGATGCTTCGATCATTTCTCCAACTTGCTCCCTCAGGCGCCGGCCCCAGACGTACCGCCCCAGCAGGACCTTTACTGTTGCCGTAAGCGGCACAGCGAGGAGGGGACCGATTACTCCGCCAATGATCAGACCCCAGAGAAAGATCGACACGATCACTGTCATCGGATGCAAACCGACGTAGTTTCCGACAATTCGCGGAGCGTAAAATATGCCCTCGAGATTTTGTATTACGATGAAAATCACAGTTACCCAGATCGGGTGTGACCAATCGCTCCATTGGAAAGCTGCAATAAGAACGGCTGGCACCCAGCAGATGATTATCCCGATGTAGGGGACCATGGTCAGAATGACAACGAGCGCACCGATCACTGGCGCAAAATTGAGGCCAAGAAGTGTCAGTGCCGTGCCGATGAGTATGCCATCCACCAGGCACACCAGTAGTTGCCCTCGAAAATATGCGGTGACGTATCTATTGATTTCCGACAAAAGCTCCGCGACTTCATCTCTGAGGGGCGACGCGCGCAGCGGCAGATACTCTTTCCATCGCGCTTGAATGCGCGGCTTTTCGTTCAGCAGGAAAAATAGATAGATCGGCACCAGGATGAGACTGAGCAAAAAACCTGTTACGCCAAGAAATCCGCCAATGCTTTTCTTTAAAATTCCCGAAAACTTTTCCGCCAGAGTGGGAAGCGCCTGCTGCAGGTTGGGCATTTGTTTTTCTACGTAAGCTTGAATGCGTTGGCGTTCGGCGGTCGTCAGCTTTGGCGGGCTTGCTGCGATTGTTTCGGTCGCAGGTGCGGTCGCCTTTGGCGACGCGTTTGGAGACGCTGTCGATTGCGCGCGAGGAGGCGTAGCAGATGGGGCGGCGCCGATGAGCCAGTTTGTAAGACTTGTGGATGGAGACTTCCCGTGTCCTCCTCCGAGTAACCCGAATGTTTGGTCAAATCGATAGATGAGATCGACGATGTAGTCGCGTGCACGTTCAGTGTAGGCGGGGACTTGCTTCGCGAAATTCGCGCTCTGGATTGAAATAGTCGGGACGAGCCACGCGGCACATCCTCCCAGCGCAAAAAAGGCAATGGCGAAAACAAGAGCGACGGCTTTGGTACGACTGAGCGTCCCTCGAGACATTTTCGTCACCAAAGGATCGAGCAGGTACGTGAGTATCACTGCAATAGCCACCGGGATCAGGATCGGCTGGAGAAAGCTAATGATGTTGGCGCTGGTCCAGATCACTGTGCCGACGATTACGATAAGAACGACCACAAAAAGCGCAGTGAGCGCCGCCCACATCACCTTGCGCTGCCAGGGTGTGGGATATTCCTTTATGGCTGCATCAGGCACCTCTCTAGTTTTATAAAACATGTTCGGCGGGCTCGACATTGTAATCACTCAGTCGGGTTCGCCTTTCCTGACGAATCCTTGCCGATTATCTGTTTGGTGGCCTCGATCTTTTCGGCGAGCTTTTTGTTTTTTGGATCGAGCGCCAGCGCTTTTTGCCACGATTCCAAGGCTTCCGGCACCCTATTCAATTTCAGATATGTGTCGCCAATGTGTTCGAATACGACTGGATCGTCATGATCCGCATCTTTTGCAGCGCCAAGCAAATGGCTAAGAGCTTGATCAAATTTACCCTTCCGAAATTCCACCCAGCCAAGACTGTCGAGATAGGAGCCATTGTTTGGCTCACTCTCAAGGGCGCGTCTAATCATGGCTTCAGCTTCATCCAAGTTCATATTGTGATCTGCCCACATATAACCAAGGTAGTTGCAAGCTTCCGCCGCGTTCGCTGGATCGAGTTCAATTGACTTACGAAGTAAATCGGCTGCTTTCTCGTAAAGACCCGCTTGCTCGGCCGTCGCCCCGTAATTGAAATAAAACTTGGCATTCACGACTTCATCATCCTGGTCGAGTTGCGCTTCGTGCAGGGCCTCTTCGAAGGTCGCCACGGCTTGCTGGGTCTGTTTCGCTTCGCGCTGAGCGATCGCCAGATAGTAAACGATCTCCGGCGCACCCGGAAATCGGCGCCGGGCTTCGGTCAGCAATTTCACCGCGCGATCTGCATCTTTTAAAGGTCCGAGGAGCAGCTCCGCCAGATGCAGATAGGTGCCAGCATGATTTGGGTTAATCAGCAGACTTTGCTCATAATTTGCGGCTACTTTCGCAAACTGCGCTTTCGCTGCGTCCGGCTGATTTGCACGCTGAAGTGATCGCGCTTCATCATCCAGCACCTGCGCGAGCAAATCGTAGGGCTGATATTTTTCAGGATGCTCTTTGATAATTTGCTCGAGCATCTCCACAGCTTTGCCGCGCTGATTCGTCAACATAAAGCCCGTGGCCAGTTTCTCTCGCGCATTTGCGTCGTCCGGTTGCAGCTCAAGGACGCGCAGATAAAGCGGAATCGCCTCCTTCAGTTGCTGGGACGCTGCATAATAGTCTGCTGCGTCCTTGAGAATCGCGGGATCGTCATTCGCGTGTTCGGCTGCTTTTTTGAAGATCTCGTTGATCCTTTTCAATTCGTCAGGTTTCGGCTGCGAGTCAGACTTGAAAAGAATGGCCACATAAAGCTTCCCAAGCCGTATCCAAAAAGCGGCGTCGTCGCTGCGAACTTTTGTGGCACGATCCAACACTTCGAGCGCTTTTTTCTCTTCTCCGGCCGCAACTTCGATTTCGACGAGACGCTGGTAACCGTCCACATCTCCCGGGTTCACGGTGATGGCCCGGTTGGCATAATCAACGGCCTGGTCCGTTTTCTTGAGATACTTCGCGTAGATGAAAGCGAGCTGCTGATACGGTTCGGCATCCTTCGGGTTTGCCTTGATTGCGTCTTTCAGCACGTCAATTGCCTGTGGAAAATCATCCTGCTGTATCAGCAAAGCGGCCACGCGCGAGGCGAGCTGCGACTGGCCGGGATCGACATTGAGCACCTTGCGATATGCATCCAGCGCGCGATCCATCTCGCCATTTTCTTCGAACGCCATTCCTTCAACAAAATGAGCAAGTGCGCTCGCCTTGTGTTCGCCCCCTGGACGCAAACCGAGGTCAGGAGTCGACTTAGAATTGAGTGAATCATCCTGCCGCCCGATTTGTTTTATTCCGCCTGGCGATGGTCTGGTTTGGGGCGGCGAAGTGCGCGGAGTTCGGGCGATTACGGCGCTGGCCATGGCGAAAAAAATAAGCGCGAGAATAATCCCCCAGCAGGCAGAAACGCCGCACTTTTTGTGGTTCCTCATCTTTCGGATTCTAACTTTTGGCGTCGCTATCCGCAAACCAGCCCCCGCCAAGGCTACGGCTTGGCAGGCCAGCCTTCGCTGAACTGTAGAGGCAGCAGTGTCGGCGGCGTACGCCGTGGAGCGCACGCGCCTCGCGTGCCATTTGCCGCGCCCTCGCGGCAAACCCTTCTGTGTGTTCAACCCCTTCGAGCGATGTTCGGTGTTCGGCGTTGACCGTTATCTGGAAGGCCAGCTGACCGCTCGTTATGCCTTATACCGGAGACGCTTCTTATGCCGGTGCGCCTTCATGCGCTTGCGGCGCTTGTGCTTTGCAATTTTCGCTTTGCGTCTTTTTTTGAGAGAGCCCATTCAGTTTTTTTGTTCTCGCGAGTCGCGATTCAACCATCTAATGCGCCGCGTTGCAACTTACTTCTTTTGCTGCGACATCGAGGGCTTCTTGCGTCTGGGTAGCTGTTAGCTTCATCTACTAGTTAGGGCACGAGGCGTTGATGTTTCTCTCGTACGAGTAGAAAAATCAGAACTGTTTGCGCCGCAATCACAGCTATTGCTGCTTCTGCGGCGCGGTATTGTCCGCGTAAGTTTTCATGGACGCGCTCAATTCCTTGGTCGCCCGGTCGCATTATCGACAGAACGGCCTTCGTTCCTCGCGCCTGCATGAGCTGTTCAACGCCATTTGCCGCACACAGAATGATTCAAAATGCGGCCAAACTGAAGATCAATGTGCGAGTCTTCATGTGATAGGCAATATCCGGCCTAACGCGAATTAGACCGATTTATTGGCTCTGCTATATCACCTCTTGATCATCTCATCGCGCTTGGCTTTGAATTCGGACCCAGGTTTCCATTCCGGAAATTTATCGCCATTGGCGACTTGATAGCCTGCCTCAAATAAAAGGTCGACATCCTGCACCGCGCCAGAGAGGTCCCAGTTTGGATCAACTTCGTCTGATACCTGGTGATAATGATGCGCGGTGTAATCATCTTTCTTTTCCTTACCGAAATTTGCAGGTTTGCCGATGAAATCTTTGCCGCCGCCGGTGTAGAGGGAAGGCACGCCGCGTTTCGAGAACTCAAAATGATCCGCCCGATAAAAACTGCCTTTTTCGGGCTGACTGTTTGGTTTCATCACTCGTCCGTTGCGCTTGGCAGCTGCTGCCAATAGGTCATCGAGTGTTGAGTTATTATCACTCAGGTCTTCGATGTCGCGCGTTTTCCCCCATGGATTCACTGTGTCGATATTGATGTCGGCGAGCGTTTTTTCCAGCGGATAAAGCGGATGTTCTGCGTAAAACTTCGCGCCAAGCAATCCGGCTTCTTCAGCAGTGGTAGCCATAAACAGCAGCGAGCGCCTTGGCAGCGGATTCAACTCTGTGAAGGCGCCCGCGAGCTGGATAAGAGATGCAACGCCGGACGCGTTATCGATCGCGCCGTTAAAAATTTGGTCGCCTTGCAACTCCGGATGACGTCCGAGATGGTCCCAGTGCGCTGTGTACAGTACGTATTCGCCCTGCAATTTCGGATCACTCCCTTCGAGTTTCCCGATGACGTTATGCGATTTGAACGAGCGAAGCTGTTGTTTGATCTCGATCCTGGCTTTCGCGTTCAATCTAACAGGTCGGAATTTTTTCAGTGCATCAAAATCGTGACTGCAATCGGCCAGCAATTTCTTCGCGACATCAAGAGTGATCCACGAGCGCGCCTCGACCGCATCCATGTTCTTGTTAGGCGAGTCGATCTCATAATTTTCTTTGGCCCAGCTCGTTTTCACCACAGAATAGGGATACCCGGCGGGGTCGGTTTCGTGGATGATGATGGCAGTCGCAGCGCCTTTTTGTGCCGCAATCTCGTATTTGTACATCCAGCGCCCGTAATAGGTCATTGCTTTTCCTCTAAACATTTTCTCATTGAGTTTTGACGGATCTTTGGGATCGGGAATCGGCGGATCGCCAACTAGCATCAGCAACGTTTTACCGTGCGCATCCACACCTTTGTAATCGTCCCACCCGTACTCCGGTGCCACGATTCCGTATCCGACAAAAACCGCATCTGATTTGTCGATCTTGATTTCCGGTTTGAGGCGCGCCGAGGACGCGATGAAATCATCGGGATATTTAAGATCAATCGT
>QHNF01000059.1 GCA_003218345.1 Verrucomicrobiota bacterium
TTGCCGAGCAGTTGGCCATTGATCGCGCCAAACGATTGTTCGGCTGTGAGCACGTCAATGTGCAACCGCACAGTGGCGCCCAAGCCAACATGGCCGTCTATTTCGCCGCCATTAAACCAGGCGACAAAATTCTCACGATGAATCTCGCCCACGGCGGCCATCTTACTCATGGGCATCCGGCAAATTTCTCCGGCAAATTTTATCAGGTGACGCATTACGGCGTGGACGAGAAGACCGAACAAATCGATCACGAGGCATTGCAAAAGCAGGCCGAGGAAGTGCAGCCCGCAATGATCACCGCTGGCGCGTCAGCGTACCCGCGCACATTCGATTTTCCGCGGCTGCGGGAAATTGCCGATTCGGTCGGGGCCATTCTGTTCATCGACATGGCACATATCGCGGGTCTCGTCGCGGGCGGTCAGCATCCGAGCCCGGTTCCGTACGCACAATTTGTCACGACCACGACCCACAAAAGTTTGCGCGGCCCGCGCGGGGGGATTGTAATGTGCGAGGAAAAATTCGCGAAGGCAATCGACTCGAC
>QHNF01000060.1 GCA_003218345.1 Verrucomicrobiota bacterium
CAATTCCGGGAATATCAACGGCAGGTAGTTCTGAACGCGAAAGCGCTCGCGGCCGGCATCGCCAAACATGGTTATCGCATCGTTTCAGGCGGCACGGACAATCATCTCATGCTGGTCGATCTTCGCCCGAAGGAGATCAACGGGAAAGAAGCGCAGGATGTTCTTGATCGCGCCGGCATTACCGTAAACAAAAATGCGATCCCGTTCGATACATATCCCATTTTCAAGCCGGGCGGCATTCGCATCGGCACGCCTGCCGTCACGACGCGCGGCATGAAAGAAGAGGAAATGCTGGAGATCGCAGATCTGATTGCTGAAGCGCTGGCCAATCGCAGCGACGCCGATGCGCTGGAGCAAGTCCAGATGAAAGTGCGTGAATTAACGCGGCGATTTCCACTGCCGTTCTGAGAATCGAGAGATGAATCGGTCTAAAGTTGTCGGCCAGCGAAAAGCGCGGACGCCGGCAGAATTTCATGCGCTTGGTGCGCGCCTGGATCAAGAGCTTTCAGTTGTCAGGCCATTTACGCGTAAACGCGGTTTTGTTTTCAAAGCGCGCGCTTGGGACGAATTGGCGAACTGGGAGTCGCAGCGAATTACTAGGGAACATCGATTGTTTTCGCTGAGCCAGCCAGAGTAGCTGGCGGCAGCGAATTTTCCGCCTACCTAATCGCCGGAAAACTGCGTAGGTTGGTCAGCCGTGAACCGAGCCGCAGAGCAACCAGAACCGAATCCACTTCGTGAAGGCATTTCCGCGCGCGCGGTGCCGCAGCCGTGCACGATTGTGATTTTCGGTGCCACTGGCGATCTGACCCATCGCAAACTTGTTCCCGCATTATATAACGTCGCCGCCGATGGAGAACTGCCGCCCGCCGTCGCTATCGTTGGATTCGCTCGCCGGGAGAAAAGTGACGACGAATTCCGGCGCGACCTTGAAGACGCGACGCGCAAGTTTTCGCGCCAGGCGGTGCGTGATGAAATTTGGAAGACGTTTGCGCAATCGATTTTTTATCATCAAAGCGAGTTCGAAGACGAATCTGGTTACAAAACGTTAGCCAAACGCCTCGATGAAATCGACAAAGACTACGGCACCCGGGGCAATCGTCTTTTTTATTTCGCAGCTGCCCCCGACCAATTCGAACCGATTCTCAAGCACTTGAAAGCCGCCGGCTTGAATCAGACATGCAAGGGAAGCTGGGCTCGTGTAATCCTTGAAAAACCGTTCGGAACCGATCTTGCCTCAGCGCGCGAACTCAACCGCCTTGTCCGCAATTCCTTCGCCGAAGAGCAAACTTATCGTATCGACCATTTTTTGGGCAAGGAAACGGCGCAGAACATCTTAGTCCTGCGATTCGCGAACGCGATTTTCGCGCCACTCTGGAATACACACTACATCGACCAGGTGCAGATCACAGCGGCGGAAACGCTGGGCGTTGAAACTCGAGCCGGCTTTTACGAACGCGCAGGCGCTTTGCGCGACATGGTGCAGAATCATTTGCTCCAGCTTCTTTGTCTTGTTGCGATGGAACCGCCAACGGACCTAGGCGCTGACAGCATTCGCGACGAAAAAGTCAAGGTCGTGCGATCACTGCGGCGTTGGTCGCGCAAAGAAATCGCGGCCAATGTTGTGCGCGGCCAGTACGCCAAAGGCGCGATCCACGGCGACCCGGTGGTGGGCTATCGACAGGAGCAAAACGTCAAACCGGATTCGCAAACAGAAACGTTCGTGGCGTTAAAGCTTTTCATCGATAATTGGCGCTGGGCCGACGTGCCGATTTACCTGCGTGTCGGGAAACGGCTTCCAAAATCGGCGACGGAGATTTCAATCCATTTCAAAAAAGCGCCGGCTGTTCTGTTTAACAAAGATTTGCGTGATCTAAATGTGCTCGTTATTCGGATCCAACCGGACGAGGGAATTTCATTGCGAATTCATGCCAAGGTGCCAGGCGCCAGCTTTCGCATCGAACCCGTCAAAATGGATTTTCATTATGGAACGTCTTTCGGCAAAGCGAGTCCGGAAGCGTACGAACGTCTGCTGCTCGATGCAATGAGTGGCGACGCCACGCTATTTGCGCGCCGCGACGAGGTCGAGCACGCCTGGGCGTTCATCGATACAATCCAAGACGCGTGGGCAGCAGAAAAAGATGCGCCCGAATTGTATTTTTATCCTGCGGGATCGTGGGGACCAGAGGCGGCGGATGATTTGCTGGCACGTGATGGTCGAGCGTGGAGGAGATTGTGAACATTGTAACCCTTTTATTCGGAGCGTCATCCCGAGCGCAGCGAGGGACCTCACACAATCAGGACGCGCGACACTTCGATCCGAGGTGCTTCGCATCCGCTCAGAATGATCGCTCTTTGTAACTTATGCCCGCCATCGCCGAAACATATTCGTTAGGCCTTCCTGTTGAAATTGGCAGGATCGATCAGGAACTAAAAAAGCTTTGGCAGGAAAGCAAAGGCGCAGCGACGCGCGCCTCGCTCATCAACCTTGCCGTTTATTGCGAGGAAGCCGGCTCACTGAACACGAATACACAGCTCATGGCGAGAATTGCTGAGAACCACGCCTGCCGCGCGATTGTCATTGAAGCTGATTGTAAGGCGAAAGAGAATCGCGTGGACTCTTGGATCAGCGCCCATTGCCACGTTAGCCGCGCCGGGAGCAAGCAAGTTTGCTCCGAACAAATTTCGTTCCTGCTCAAAGGCACGTGTACGACTCTGCTGCCGAGTATCGTTTTCTCGCATCTGGATTCGGACTTGCCATTTTACCTCTGGTGGCAGGAAGAATTCCGCGAGCCGATGGATCCGCAACTTTGGGCGTGGGTCGATCGTGTTATTTACGACAGCTGGGCGTGGGATGATTTTCGCGCGCAAATGCACTTCGTGGAGTCTGCGCAGCAGGAAGCAAAACAGCGCATTGTGCTTTGCGACCTGAATTGGACGCGACTGGACGCTTTTCGCTTCGCGCTCGCGCAATTCTTCGATCATCCGGCTTCCCATCATAATTTTGCCAAAATTAGAAGGGTGCGAATTGATTTCGCGCCCGGGTTCCGATCGACTGCTCTCCTCTTTGCTGGCTGGCTGGCGGCGCAACTAAGTTGGCGCTGTGAGAAAACAGATATGGAGGACAAACTTCGATTCGTTGGTCCGTCGAATGGAAAAATCGACATCCAACTACGCGAACGGCCTGGAGAGCCCGTCACAGAAGTCGCTCTGGAAACACCCGAGGTGGAATTTCTCGTGACCCATGCCCAGTGCGGCGATCTGCTTGAAGTTTCGCGCGGGAAACCCGGTGAGAAGCGCACACCGCAATTGATGCCCGCGGGCAAGAACGACCCGGTAAGCTTGATGAGTGCGGAACTGATGCGCGGCGGACCGCACGATGTTTATCTGCACGCGGTTAGCTGTGTCCGCAATTTACTGTAGCCACGGGTCTGTGAGCCGCTGACCTTCTTCAGGCACCCGCCCACAGGGCGGTGGCTACAACACTACGCCAGGCTCGCATTAATCAGCGCGCACAACTCGCGCACGTTCTTCTCGATCGAAAAAAGTCGTTTAGCACGCTCGTAACCAGCCTTGCCAAGCTTTTGCGCTAACGAACGATTATCAATCACCCTTTCAACCGCGTCAGCCAGCGCAACGGCATCGCTAGGTTGCACCAGAAAACCTGTTTCGTTTTCAATGACCATTTCTGGAATACCGCCGATGATGGTCGAGACGACCGGCAATCCAGACGCCATCGCTTCCATGATGACCGTGGGCAAATTGTCCATGCCGCCACCGGGATCGGCCATGCTGGGCAGCACGAAAATGCTCGCCGCAGCCAGACGCTCTCGTATTTCATGTTGCGGTTTTGGACCGGGCAACTGAACACGTTCTTGCAGACCGAGATCCTCGACTTGCCGAGTTAACTCCTTCTCGAGCGGGCCTTCGCCGATGATCTCACACCGAAACGGTCTTCCATTGTCAGCGAGCAATCGGCAGGCGTGAATCAAATTGGTAAAACCTTTTTTGCCAATCAAACGACCAACTGCCACGATCAATGGCGGAGTAGAGGAAAAATCCGCGCGTCTGAATTCGACAAGGTTCAAGCCATTGTAAATGCGATGAATTCGATCGGCGCGTTCTGGGAAACGTTCTCGCAAAAACTTTTCCGAGTAATCGGTTTCAGTAACAATTACATGCGCTGCTTCGACAAGTTTATCCAGACCGATCTCGAATTTTCGCGGCGCAAAAATGTCGTTGGCATGCGCGGTAAAGCTAAACGTGATTGGAAAAAATCTGCCGATCCAGAAAGCCGTGCGCGCCGCCATCCCGGCGAAGTGCGCATGAACATGGCTAATCCCCATTTCTTGCAGGCGCAGCCCAACGTAAGCAGCCTGGTAAAGACGAAGGAAATCGGTGCGCCGGCCCCATTCATCGAGAGCAGCGCTAATTTCGGCAGCGAGTTTTCCCTTTGTCGAAGCTCGCTGAACTTCATCTAATAATCTCTTTTCCTCAGGCAAATAATGCACGCGTTTAGCGATGCGCGTGTCCCAATCCTGTAGCGGCTCATTCTTGGGCTCGCGGATGGAGAAAATCGGAGGAGCGATGCCTTGTCTATCAAGCTCAGCAACTTCTCGATAACAGAACGTTTGTCCAAACGAGGGAAACCGCTCAAAGAGATAAGCGAACTGACTCATCGATGCGAATTAGCGGCATCTGCAGGGACAGTTTTATGTCACATACGTGACATCAATGTGTCCCTATACTTGCGGCTGACATTTTGCATTTCGTCATTCGTCATTCGTCATCTGCTAAGCCCTCCCGCGTCTTACCGGAATCGGTTTCCCGGATTCATCGACAGCAACGAGAGTAAACACGCCATGTGTTACGCGTAGCTCCTCGCCCGTCATGTAACGCGTTACCCATACCTCCACTGGAATAGTCATAGAAGTCCGTCCGATTTTCTCCACCCTCGCAAAACATCTGACTGTGTCCCCTACCCGCACCGGTTGGAGAAACGACATTCCTTCCATCGCCACGGTAACCACTCGCGCTTGGGCAGTTTTCGCCGCAAGAATTCCGCTACCTAGGTCCATTTGCGACGTCAGCCATCCACCAAAAATATCGCCATTTGGATTGGTATCCATGGGCATGGCAATCGTTTGAATCACCAGCTCGCCTTTAGGTTGATTCGGCATTCGAGCGGAAAATAGCACAATCTGTGAACTCGCAATCTTCTCTTCCTCCGCTTCTGCGTCTGCTTCTCTTGTATTCTGTAGAGGAAGATTCCGAGGAAGAGTTACAGGATCAACATGCAATCGCCATAGCTGTAAAAGTGGTAACATTCGCGAATCGCCTCCTGATAGGCCCGGAGCAAAAACTCGCGGCCGGCAAACGCGCTCACTAGCATGAGCAACGTCGAGCGCGGCAAATGAAAATTTGTCACCAGAAGACCGACGGCTCGAACCCGGTACGGCGGATAAATAAAAATGTCTGTGGAGCCAGTTTGCGCGATGAGTTTTCCATATTTGCGCTTGGCGGATTCCAACACGCGCACCACCGTAGTGCCGACGGCTACGATTCGCCTGGCGTCATTGATTCTGGAGGCGGCAGAAGAGGAAATAGAAAAACGTTCGGCGTGCATGCGATGCTCCGCAATGTTCTCTGATCGCACGGGCAGGAATGTTCCGGTCCCTACGTGCAACGTCACGAAGGCGTGCGGAATCTCGCTCAAGATCTCCTGGGTAAAATGAAGGCCGGCAGTCGGCGCTGCGAGCGCGCCCGGTGTTTGCGCGAAAACAGTTTGGTAACGCGCCGCATCCTCAGCATCGCTTTGGCGTCCGACGTAAGGCGGCAACGGCATCGAACCCCCGGAATAAAGATCGATATCGTCGCTTAACACCACGATGCGCTCACCATTGGAGGTGATTTTCTCCACTTCCAGCGTCGCATTGCCGATCGTGGCTGTGTCGCCGAGGCGCATGTTGCGACCCGGCTTGACCAGGCATTTCCAGCGCTTGGAGCCAAGGCGTTCGAGAAACAGAAACTCAACCGCGCCATCATTGGAGAAGCGCCGCGCGGGCAGCACTCGCGTATCGTTCAAAACGAGGAGATCCCCCGGCCACAAAAATATTTTCAGCTCGCGGAATTGCCGATGCTCGATTGTTTGGGTGTCGCGATGCAGCACCATCATTCGAGAATCGCCCCGGCGCTCAGGCGGCCACTGCGCAATCAATTCCCGTGGCAGATAATAATCGTAATCGCTGAGTTTCGTAACCATTGTCATTAACGCCGGCCTTTAGGCCGGTGCCTCGCGTCCTTTGCGAAAGCGAGCCGTTTCAACGGCTTTCCACAAAAGCGTAAGCCGTCAAAACGGCTGGTGTCCACCGCAGCAAACTTCACCCGCCTGAAGACCAATGTTAATCAAACTCGAAAACAATTTGCAGCCGAGCGCAAAATTTTGGATGATCGCATCCAATGATGCACCCGGCTCTCGATCTCGTCGTCGCCGCGCTGGAGAAAATTCGAGAGACAAGTGAGCACGCGCCGCGCGCATCGAGAAGAGCGCTGGCGCAATTGCAGTTCATTGCACCTGGCAAGCGAGAGATGCTCGCATCAGTTCGCGAACGCGTTCGTGGTTGTACAAAATGCGCGCATCTCGCCAGATCGCGTACCCAAACCGTCTTTGGCGTTGGCAGCCCGAACGCTGAAATTATGTTCATCGGCGAAGCGCCCGGCGCGGATGAAGACAAGCAAGGCGAACCATTTGTTGGACGCGCGGGACAATTGCTGACCAAAATTCTTAAGGCGATGGGCTTCGCGCGCGAGGATGTTTACATCGCGAATATTCTTAAATGTCGACCGGACATGCCGGTCGGCTCATTTGGAAACCGTGCGCCTACGCCGGCAGAGATGCAGACGTGTCGTCCCTATCTCGTCGAGCAGATCGACATTATTCACCCGAAAGTCCTGGTCGCGCTGGGCGCAGTCGCGGTCGAAGGTTTGCTCGGCACACGCGGGACCATGCGGGAATTGCGCGGGCGCTGGCATTCATACAACGAGACGCCGTTGATGATTACTTATCATCCTGCCTACTTGCTGCGGAACCAGGCGCCTTCCGAGAAACGGAAAGTTTGGGAAGACATGCTGCAAGTGCTCGAGCGGCTCGGAAAGCCCATCAGCGAGAAACAACGAAGTTTTTTTACCTAACGCAATGTAGCCGAGCGTCCCGCTTGCGATGTTCCTGACGCAAGCGCGGATGCTTACGCTACTTTTTCAGCTTCGCCTGTTCGAATGTCGCATCGATGTGCTTGTGCGATGCAAGGTGAATGGCTAGCGACAAAATCATTTTCCGTACTTCGCTGCGAGGAACTTTGATCCTGCAATGCAATGCGTCAGCACCAGCTTCACGTAGCAGTGTAAGCGTGCGTGCCCCGATCAATGCCGGCAAAGCCGTCGCGGCACGAACTCGCCGATTCCGGATCGCACGCGAATATTGCACCCCGCACTCCAGGGCATCCTTCGCTTTTTCTGTCCACCTTCGGTAAATCGGCTGGAAGCGATCCGACTCGGATAGAATCTGCGCCGGAGTCAGATGGACTGCGGCAAGCTCGTTTTCAGGGAAATAACATCGACCTGATCGGAGATCGGTCCCGGCGTCTCGCAGAACGTTGATCAGCTGAAGCCCCATGCCATAGCGTCTGCCAAGCGCAAGCATCTCGTCCCGGTTGCGGCTGGCAAAGCGTTGGACGTGCCGAAAACAGAGCCGCGTCCAAAATTCGCCTGCGCAGCCTGCGACGAGATACGTGTATTCATCCAAATCGTCGGCGGTACTGAGCGTGCGAATTTCTGCCGGATTATCGAAGCGATGCAGATCGAGCATCTGGCCCTGCGTGATCTTTTCGAGCACAATCCGGATGTCATCGCGATCCGCTTCCTCCATTAGTTCGAGCCATTCCAAACAATTCGGCAACGACTCGAGCAGCCTTTGCTCCGCGGCATTCTCCTGCAATTGTAGAAATGAAGCGACAAGATCGATAATGACTTCCCGCGAAGCTTTGCCTTGAATCCCGTGCGAGAGCATTTTCAGAGTTTCCATTCGCACGCC